>JABDHA010000118.1:9319-10633 GCA_013285705.1 Acidobacteriota bacterium | reverse complement strand
TTCGGCGTCGGGTCCATGGCCAGCCATGCAGTTATGCAGACTCGCACCACCGGGCACAAACCCTTCCGCCTTCGCATCGTATTGGCCGAAGACCAGACCCATAAATTCATTCATCATGTTGCGATGGAACCAGGGAGGACGGAAGGTATGTTCAGCAACCATCCAGCGCGGCGGGAAGATAGCGAAGTCTACATTCGATGTGCCTGCGATAGTGCTCGGCGCAGTAAGAACAGTGTAGATCGATGGGTCGGGATGATCGAAAGAGACACTGTTGATACAGTTGAAATTCTTCAGGTCATACTTGTACGGAGCATAGTTGCCGTGCCATCCCACAACATCGAGCGGCGAGTGGTCAATCTCAGCGACCCATAGATTACCGAGAAATTTGCTGACAATCTGGAAGCTGCCTTCGCGGTCTTCATAGCCGGCGACGGGATAGAGAAAATCGCGCGCATTCGCCAATCCGTTCGCGCCGATAGGACCCAGATCGGGCAGACGAAATGGCTGTCCGTAATTCTCGCAAATGTATCCGCGTGCGGATTTTTCCTCGAGGACGACACGGAACTTGAGTCCACGCGGCAATACACAGATCTCACCCGGTGCAACACCAAGGATACCTAGCTCGGTGTGTATGCGAAGCGTGCCCTGCTGCGGCACGATCAGCAATTCGCCATCGGCGTTATAGAAGAAGCGGTCTTCCATCGACTTGTTGATGGCATAGACGTGGATGCCGACCCCGGTCTGCATGGCCGGGTCGCCGTTGCCGCCCAGAGTGATGATGCCTTCGACAAAGTCCGTTGGCTCGGAGGGGATGGGTATCGGGTCCCAACGCAGTTGATTCGGCGGCGTAGGAACTTCAGTGAATGGACCGCTGCGAATGAGGCGCGGCGCGAACTCCACATACGGCTTGTGTGTCACGGATGGACGAATGCGATAGGTCCACGTGCGACGATTGACATGACGCGGCGAAGTGAACGAGGTTCCGCTGAACTGCTCGGTGTAGAGACCAAGCGGGTGCTTCTGCGGAGCGTTCTGTCCTTGAGGCAACGCGCCTGGAACCGCTTCTGTTGCAAATTCGTTGGCGAATCCGGATCGGTATTGCAGTACAGAAGGCGGCATAGTGTCTCCCTGAAGCGTCGACGTCAAAACTCTATAAGCTACGTGGTGACGCGTTGTTTTGGCAAACTTCTCAAACTACGACTCAACCACAAACAATCCAGGCAACGCTTCGCCTGCTTTGCCAAGAATAATTTCGCTGAATGCAGATGCATTCAGCGAAATTATTCTTGGCAAAGCAGGCGAAGCGTTGCCTGG
>JABDHA010000118.1:8087-9309 GCA_013285705.1 Acidobacteriota bacterium | reverse complement strand
GGACCTTTGGTGTAGCCGGCAAATTGCGTTGGTTCGCCCAGTGCACGAAACTGGCTGCGGGATGCACGTTGCCCGAGGTTCCGATGACAATCAGCAGGTCGCAACGGTCAATCTCGCGCATGATGCGGTCCATCGCAAGCGGATATTCGCCGAACCAGACGATGTTGGGGCGAATCCTCGCGCCACATGCGCAAGTAGGAATTGGACCTGCGCTTTCATAGAGATTCTGATCGGCGAAGGCAGGCGCTCCACAAGCCGATTCGCAGCGCGAGGAGAACAACTCACCATGCATGTGGACCAGGTTGTGCGATCCGGCGCGCTCGTGCAGATCGTCAACATTCTGCGTGCAGAGAAAAAATCGCTCTATGAGTTGTGACTCCAATGCAGCCAGAGCTTCATGCGCCGGATTCGGTTTGCAGATCTGCGCGTCGCGGCGGCGCATGGAATAGAACTTCCAGACCCGCTCAGCATCGTCTTCCCACGCCTCGGGGGTTGCAACTTCTTCGACACGATATCCATTCCACAAGCCGTCGCTGTCGCGGAAGGTAGGGAGGCCGCTTTCCGCACTGATGCCCGCGCCGGTGAGAACGAAAACGCGGTCCTGCGGACGGATAGGAATCATATTGCTCACCATTCAAGCGTAACGAAAGAGCATCATGAAACCGAAATCCATGTGGCTCTGTTGATGGCAGTGAAAGAGCGTCGCGCCCGGATTCGATGCAGTGAAGTCTACTTCCGCAGTGCTTTTTGCTTTCACAACCAGAACATCTTTCATCAGGCCATTCATGGCGACTCCGTCGAGGTTGGTGACTTCAAAGGTGTGGCGATGCAAGTGGACGGGATGATCATCGGTGCTCTCATTTCGCATCACTAAACGATGACGCTTGCCCTGTTGCAGAGCGATCGTATCGGTCTTCGGAAAGGATTTGCCATTGATCATCCAGTGATCGAAATCGCCATGCCCGGTAAATTTCGAGCGGAAGACAAGAGGAATACGGACATCCGGATCAGTAGATTTACCCGGACGCGCGAACTGCGAGTAGTCCCATTGCGATTCAGGCGGAGCGGCCCAGTGTGGCTCGCCTTGCTCGCCCGCATATTCGATGACGATGCCCATTCCAGCTTTACGCAGTTCGTCGCGCGTCTCGCCGAGAATCCAGACGCCGGGCCTCTTCATCTCGACTGTCACGTCAATCCGCTCGGCAGGGGCGAGTCGTATCGC
>JABDHA010000118.1:0-8077 GCA_013285705.1 Acidobacteriota bacterium | reverse complement strand
ACCGGATTGCCGTCCATCGCGACAACTTGCATGGTATGCCCGGAACAGGCCAGCCAGTGCGTTAATGTCGCGCTCGCATTGAGGACGTGAAACAACACCCGCTGACCCTCTTTTACGCGGATGGGTTCACCGGCTCCGAGCATTTTGCCGTTGATGGTGGCGTAATCGTAGCTCACATCCATGGAGGCGTCACCACCACCCCCCATATAGGCATTCCAGTCGTGCAGAGTGAGAAAAATCTCCTGGCCGTAGTTGCCTGCATCTTCTTTTGGCTCGATATAAAAGCAACCAAACTGGCCGGTATACGTGGCCTTCTTGAGATTGTGTCCAGCGTAGGTGTGCGTGTGATACCAGCGGAAGCCTGCAGGGTTCGGCGTGAAGCTGTATCGCTGTCGCCCCTGCGGTGGAATCATCGGCGAACCTTCTTCCATGGCACCGTCCATATTCGACGGAATCCAGAGACCGTGCCAGTGCACGATTTCGGGATCGCTCGTTTGATTCAGCACATCGATCGTAATAGGTTTGCCCAGCGGCCAGCGGATCAACGGGCCGGGAACCGATCCGTTGTAGGCAACGGTGTGGATCGTTTTGCCGGGAGCGATTTCCAATTCCAGTGGAACTATCGTGAGCGACACATCCGCGGGAGGCTCTTGCGCAAATGCTTCGATCGGCGAACGCAGGATAGATGCTGTTGCGAAAGCATTGCACCCAGCAAGGAAATCACGGCGGTTCATGACGCACTCCTCATTGCGTACTCAGGGAGCTGCCATGCTCGTGGTGGCCTGACCAGTCAAAGCGGCGGCCAATGATTGCCTTCACGATAAGGTGATCCGTGCTCGACGTTGGGCCGATGCCAACGCCGAAATTGATCTCCCAATTTGGCGAGACGTTCAGGTCGATTGCCGGGAAGAACTGTTGCTGCTGATTATGCAGATCGTCGAAGTCGCCGAGGCGGCCATAAGATGCGTAGTACTCGAAGCCTCCGGTAATTACCTTGGTGAAGTCGTAACTGATTTTTGCATTCGGAGAGAACTCTACCCCATGCGAGACGCTCTGTCCGTGAAATGATCGCTCGAGCGCTGGATTCAAAGCGAAATACCAGCGGCCAATCTGCTTGTCGATGATGGGACGTATTTCCCAAGTCCACGTATCCGTGGAAAAGTCACGTCGTTGGTAGCCAATCTCGGTCGAGAGGCTGACCCCGACAGGCCAATGCCAGCTGTCGGGCACGCGCACACGCGGACGTATATGGTCGCCTACCCATTGAACGCCCTGCCCGCTGCGCGAACTGGTAAAAATATAAAAACCTACCTCAGACCAACTGGTCAGTCCCTGTGTAATCTCAACCGTTTCATGAAGCGCGTGATTGGTTGGATACGTGCCATCGGCAGCGTATTTTGAGCCTGGGAGTGGTTTCGAACCATCGACAGTAAAATTGCTATGCAGTTCTAGCATGGTTGTTTTTGGTGCGACTGTATCAGAGCCGTATACCTGGATTTCGTAGTTGTCCTGCGCAGCAAGTGGTCTGACAAAAAAAAGCCCACAAAAAGCCAAAAAAAAGAGGCTGAAAGCAGAGATTGTTCCTGACTTACGCTTTAACGAGGGAGTTTTCCGTAACAAACAATTCTCCTGCTAGCGATTGATGACAGAATACAGCCAATCGCCTCAAACTTATTTCCTATCGCAGCCATAGAAAAATCAAATGGATGAGCCCTTCCCCACCGATTTTTCACTATTCTTAAAGAGTGCTTCCTCAAGGTGATCAGCAGCTTGTGCAGATCGTAGATGCAGCGCTCGCGGACGCAGCCCGGCGCAGCGGTTCATGGCTGGCGTGCCGCCCGGGATGCACGCAGTGCTGCATTGGGGCATTTGCGATCAGCCAGCTCGATGCGGAACGCCTTCGTGCCGGGTTCCAGGCTCTCGAACAATTCAATCCAGAGCGGGCAGCGCGAGTGCTTGAACGTGTGCGGCAATCGATCGCGCGAATTGCAGACGGATTTCCAGGCGACACAAAAACGGGGATTCTTGATGACTCGCCGGAAGCGGAAGACCGATTCGCAGAGTTTGCCAATGATGAACCTTGTCCTGTGCTCGATCCGGAAACGGGCATGTGCGACCTGTATGACGCGCGGCCGATGACTTGCCGCGTGTTTGGTCCGCCAGTGCGGTCAGAAGAGGGCCTGGGTGTCTGTGAACTTTGTTATCACGGCGCCAGTGAGACAGCGATAGCCGCTTGCGAGATGCATCTTGAGACGGACGAGCTAGAAGCGGAACTTACGTCGCAAATCGAGCGCCAAGGGAACACGATCGTCGCTTTTGCGTTGCGGAGTTAAGCCCTCCTGCTACATTCATACCAATGCTTTCGATTCTCTCCTGAGGAGATGTTTGCTTTGTTTTCTTCCCTGCTTAAATTCCTATGGACGACGTCCACCGCACTGGCACTCCTCTTTGCCTCTACCGGCTGCAACACGGTACAGACAACTATGCCGCCTGCTCCGTTGCATACGATCGGCTTCATGACCGACTTCGATGTGCGTGATGATGCGATTGGCATCTGCAAAGCTGTGATGGACGGCGTCGCGCCCGGCGTGCGCATCATCGACATTACGCACCAGGTGAATCCCTTCGACATCGCTGAAGGCGCACGGTTTCTTGCCGGATCTGCGCCCTACTTTCAGAAGGACGCGATCTTCGTCGTTGTTATCGATCCCGGGGTTGGCAGCTCGCGTAAGGCGATTATCGCCAAATCAAAAGTAGGCCAGTATTTTGTGCTCCCCGACAACGGCCTGCTGACATTGGTTCAGGACCGCGACGGCATCGAAGCAGCGAGAGAGATCACAAATCCGCAGTGGATGATTGGCGCCAAGCTATCTTCAACCTTCCATGGGCGCGACATCTTTTCCCCTGCAGGAGCGCACCTGGCACGCGGCGACGACTGGACGGAGGCAGGCCCGGAGCTCGATGTTTCCAAGCTGGTGCGGCTCGATATCCACTCTGCTACTGTGGATGACTCGGGATTGCACGGACAGGTCATTGGAACGGACGGGCCGTTTGGAAACCTGGTGCTGAACGTACCTGTGGACACCTTCGCCAAGCTCGGTTATCAGGTTGGTGATACGGTTCCAGTCACACTGAACGGGCACAAATACCAATTTCCCTTTGAGAAGACGTTCAGCGATGTTCCTGTCGGCAAACCGCTCTTCTACATCGATTCACGCGGACGGTTGAGTCTGGGGATCAATCAACGCAATTTTTCAGAAACCTATAAGGTGACGCCTCCGGCCGATTTGTCGATTTCTAAAAAGAAGTAGGCATCATGGCGAGAGCGCCTGTATCTGGAACTCTCGCCGCGCAACGTTCGCGCATAGTGATATACAGGTGAGTCATATCCCTATGCGGCGAAGGAAACATATTCTGCGGGCCCTGTTTGCGGCAGCTATGCTAGCGAACGCTTTTTCAGGAAGGTCTTTTGCCGCAGACAACAAGCAGAATCCTGACGCTGCCTGCGCAAAGTGCCATCGCACGCCGATGGCCCATGCCAGCGGTGTTGCAGCAGATGGTCTGATCCCCGGCGACTTTGTGCATGCTGCCTCGGGCATTCATTACCGCTTATTTCTAAAGAACGGGCGAGCATGGCTTTCCTATCAGCGGATAAGTGCCAATCCGGCTCGCTCTCTCGATGGACAGCAAGAGCTACTTTACTATCTCGGCTCCGGCAAGCGCGGACGCACGTATTTATTTCAGCAAGAGGGCTTCTGGTTTGAGATTCCTGTGAACTGGTATGCGAAGAAGCATGTATGGGACATGGCTCCGCATTACTTGCAAACACAGGAGATGCCGCTCACCCTCCCCGTCGATCCAGGCTGTCTGCACTGCCATGCCAGCAGCATCCAGACAGCATTGCCGGGAGCCCGGAACCACTACGCCGGCCAGCCGTTTCTGCAGGGAGGCATTGGCTGCTCGGCATGCCACGGCGATCCAACAGCGCACCTCTCGCAGAACGGTAAGGGGCCTATCCTGAATCCGAACAAGCTGGAGGCGGTGCGCCGCGATTCAGTGTGCCTGCAGTGCCATCTGGAAGGCGAATCGGTCATCGCGCGCCTAGGACACAGTCTGACTTCGTATCGCCCTGGCGATGATCTCTTTGATCACGTCACATATTTCGTCCATAAAAATGAGACCGGCCCTGCAGGCCGCGCCACCAGCCAATGGGAAGCGCTGCTGGAAAGCAAATGTAAACAGAAAAGCGGGGATCGCCTCACCTGCACTTCCTGTCATGACCCGCATAGCTCTCCATCTCCCGAAGAGCGCGTCACCTTTTATCGCAGCAAATGCGTTGCCTGCCACAATGATGCCGCTTTCGCCGCCAAACATCATCCGGATAATCCAGACTGTGCATCCTGCCATATGCCGCGACAAGCAACTGACGATATCGCGCACGAGCAAGTGACAGACCACCGTATTCAGCGCATACCGGGTGTCGCAATTGAGAATGACACGCTGAAATCGCACGAATTGACAACTGTGGGTAATCTGCCCGGAGAGTCTCGCGCATATGGGCTTGCCTATGCGCAGATGGCATTGCATGGCGATCATTTTGCAATGGAGCAGGGGTTAAAGTTTCTTCGAGAAGCTGAGGTATCCAATGAAAAGACCACCGACCCGGACCTTCACACCCAGCTTGGTTTCCTTGAGCAAACGAACGGAGAGAAAGCCGATGCCGTTCGCGAATATCAAGCGGCGCTCAAGGACGATCCACTCAATAGTGCAGCAGCCGGAAATCTCGCCATTTTGCAAGCCCAAGCTGGGGACACGACTGACGCTGTGCATCTTTGGGAATCTGTCGTCACGCATGATCCGGCACAGCTGGCCGCAGGATATGATCTTGCCGTGACGCAATGCGTGCAGGGTGACGCCGTCGGGGCGCAACAAACGCTCAATCGACTTCTTATCTTCTCGCCGGACAACGGCCCCGCACGGCAATTGTCACTGGCAATTGCCAGTGGCACGCATCGTTGCGGAGGTACCCGTTGAGCTCTTCGTGCTGAGATTCTTTTATTCCTGTGATAACTCTATCTATCTCCTTTCTTGACAATTGCCTCAGATGCTGACTATAGTTTCCGGTCGTCGAGGCAATGTACCTCTGACGGAACGGTAATTCAGCAGCGGCAAAGTACCGCGACTGCCTGTTGCACTTTGACGGGATACCGTCTTCATAGCGATAAGAGACCCGCTCTCTTCGTGTTGCTATCCCTGCTTTCAGATGGGATGGGACAAAGACGATGCGTAGAGAGTCGCGAAATAGTTGTACGGCTTTCGGGAGACCACATGACTACTCGTATATGCAAGACCCTTGCCTGCGGCTTGGGTGCCGTGCTTTTCGCATTTCTTCCGCTCACATCGAATGCACAAGCTATCTATGGATCCGTGTATGGCACAGTCACGGATAATACTGGCGCGATCGTACCCAATGCGACCATAACCGTGACGGACGAAGCGAAGGGCATCACGGTTACCACTCAATCAAATGATTCTGGTGATTATCGGGTTGAGCACCTCATCCCCGATCTTTACGACATAAAAATTACGGCGCAAGGTTTTGCGACATTCGATGCGCAGCACATTCAGATTTATGCCGACACCTCTCCAAAAGTAGACGCGCAACTCACCGTCGGCGGTTCGAGCCAGACGGTCGAGGTCAATGCAGACACGATCCCTGTGCTTAAAACAGACCGCGCAGATGTATCGACGGTGTTCAGCTCACAGACGGTTTCCGACCTGCCTCTGGCGAATCGCAATTTCACGAGCCTTCAGTTGCTATTGCCCGGCGCTCAGCAGTTGAGCTGGGCGCATGCTGCCGATGAAAACCCTCAGGGAAGCCAGCAGATCCAGATTGACGGACAGGCCTTCGGCGGCGTTGCCTACGAGTTGGACGGAACCGATAACCAGGACCCGATTCTTGGAATTATCGTCGTCAATCCGGCACTCGACGCCGTGACGGAAGCAAAGATCGCAACGCAGAACTTCGACGCCGAATTCGGCAAAGCGGTTTCCGCGGTAATGACGGCGCAGACAAAGTCCGGATCGAACAGCTTCCATGGCAGTGCGTTCGACTACCGCCAGAGCAATGCGACGCTCGCGCGCGATCCCTATCAACAAGCCACACGTAACCCAGTCACCGGCCAGTTCATCCCCGGCGGTCTTTACAATCAATTCGGCGGCTCCATCGGCGGCCCGGTCATGAAAGACAAGCTGTTTTTCTTTGGTGACTACCAGGGCCTTCGTCAGAAACTAGGCAGCTCCGCCAGCATGACAGTCCCGTCGGCCCATTTAATTGCAACCTGTCTGGGACAGGCGACCCCATTCAGCGGAAGCGTCCAGGGATGCGACTTCAGCGAATACCAGGCGGCTCTTGCCCCTGCAGGCAATCCTAGTCAGCCGCTCATTTATGATGCGACCGGGACAGCTTATCCCAACAGCGTCATTCCAGCAGGCCAACTCTCACAGCCCTCTCTCAACTTGCTGGCGCTGTTACAGCCCTATGCTCCAAACAACGGCGGAAACTTCAATGGCCTGCAGAACAACTATGCCGGGACTGGCACCGGCCTCTTCAATAATAATCAGTGGGACGAGCGAGTGGATTGGCAAGCGAGCAGCAAGATCCACGTCTTTGAACGCTTCAGCAGGTTTACCGATACCTTGAGCGGCGGCACCTTGTTTGGAGCGGCCGGTGGCGCCGGTTTTGGCCTCAATGGCTTCGGTGGCACTTCAACAGGCGCAAACGACAGCCTTGCGTCAGGCGCAGACGTAGCCATCAACTCAACGCTGCTTACTGACTTCCGGCTCGGCTATTATCGCTACAACATCATCACCGGCAAGTACGATCAGGGGGTTGAGTTCGCCCAGCAGCTTGGCATTCCGGGACTGAACTTCGGTGACCGGTTCACCTCCGGAGCATCGGGCTTTAACATCACGGACGTAGGACAGACCTCGCTGCAAAGTCCAAATAATCCGACAAGCGGTGGCGCGCAATACGGCTCTGGCTTGAACATTACGCGCTGCAATTGCCCGACCACCGAAAGAGAGGATCAGTTCCAGGGTGTAAATAACTGGACAAAAATCAGAGGGAACCACTCCTTCAAAGTTGGAGCGGACTTCCGCTATGCTCGCAATCTCCGCGTCCCAAGCGACACGGACCGCGCCGGGCTGCTTTCTTTCGGCACTGGACCGACCTCGAACAATGGGGCGGGCGGTCTCGGATTTGCCACCTTCGTTCTGGGTGATGTCACCACCTTTGGACGATACATCCAGAATGGAAATATCGCCGGTTCGCTGAATGCGAAGGAATTTCAGAAGCGTCTCTTCTTCTACGCGCAGGACACTTGGCGCATGTCCAGCAAACTGACGGTGAACTATGGATTGCGCTGGGAACTCTATTTCCCGGAAGCGGTCAACGGTCCAGAGCACGGCGGTCTGATGCAGCTCAACGACGGTCTCATCCGCGTCGCAGGTGTAGGCGGTGTAGCTACAAGCATGAATTGGGATCCGGCCTGGAAAGCACTGGCACCACGCATTGGTGTCGCCTACCAGCTTGATCCAAAGACCGTGATTCGTGCCGGGTACGGACGCAGCTTTGACCTCGGAGTTTTCGGCTCGATCTTCGGCCATACTGTCACACAAAACTTGCCAGTACTTGCGGATCAAAGTGTCAACGCGACCGGAGGCAACAAGTCTTCTGCATTCGCACTGGCTTCAGGACCGCCGGCGTATCCTTTCCCAACGGTCCCGTCCTCTGGCCTCTTGCCCAATCCGGGCTACCTGGTAACTTCTGCTGCAAGACCAAACCCAATGCGCCTTCCAACAATTGACGCCTGGAATTTGAGCGTTCAGCATTCGATCACACCAACCCTATCCGTCACAATGGCGTATGTCGGCAACAAGGGCACCCATACCTTGAGCGCGGGTGACGGAAATAATACCAACCCGAATGAGGCTGCTATCTTCCTGCCGGCGTCATTGAGCGCAAATGGCAATGCGCTCCACTATGACGGAAGTGTAAAGAGCGGCATCTCTGCGA
>JABDHA010000117.1 GCA_013285705.1 Acidobacteriota bacterium | reverse complement strand
CCGCTAGTTTGCGAAGTTAAGAGACGAAGCCAAGAGACGCAGCCAAGAAACGAGTTTTAGGCGGCTTCCCGAGTTTCACTCATGCCTGAATTGGGCATCGCTGAATTGGGAGCGGCTTCTTTTTGAGTTGCCGGACGCCAATTCGTGAGGTTATGCGCATAGAGCACGATGCACAGCAGATTGCCGGGAAGGAAACCATACTGAGCCGTCTGAACTCCGATCACGCAAACGACGAGGCTATTCAGCGCCGCGATAATCCAGCCGAACCATAGCCGCTTTCCGATGAGAACCGTAGAGAGGATCGTAAGAAAACAAGAGATATAGTCGAGATGATACATGTCGTATTCTGCGGGGCCTTTCTGAGTTGTTTCGTAGACCAGTCTAAAGAAAGGGCCGAACGGCCGATACTGTACTTCCGGACATGTGAGGTACAGCTGAAGCTAAATTGGAATTAGGAATCGCGGCACAGACGAATCGCCTTTGTTTGTTTCGTCTTAGCGCAAACGGCGGGATCGCGCGAAAGCAGCTTGCCTGTTTGGGCTGCTACTTATGGCTTCCGCACGAGCCTACCTGTACGTAAGGGCGGCCGGGGAGTCTCTCCTTTCGATCAGGTTATACGTTCGCCGCTGATGGACTTCGAAGAAGTTGCCGGGGGCAGGGGTGGCCTTTTAGGCTTAGCGTAGACCTCATTTTGAGGTACCTGGCCCCAGACTATGGAACGCTCCCAGCTCATTCCCCTGCTTGCTCTGGCGTCCGTTGTCGGTTTTTTCTCAGCTTCCGCCCGTGCCCAGGACCTATCCGGAACCGGAACGGCCTTAATTACCGAATGCCAACCGGGCAAGTCCGTGCCGGCGTATAAACAGCCCGGCTTCGGAGTAAGGGCATACGCGCACTTCAGTTGCGGCAGTTCGGTGTACGTGTGGAAGGCAACCGCCAAGACTGCCCTCGTGCAGCAGGGAACTACGGTTGCGTATGTCGCGAGCAAATACGTTCTTGAAGCCGGCACGAGCAGGCGAGCTAGTCCCGTAGCGGTGCGAGCGTTTTTGCAAGGCATAGCCGAAGGGCTGGAAACGCAGGACGGCTCGGCGATTTCGGCGCGCGGGCAACTTGTGCGGAGCTGCCTGGCCAGCCGAGGCTGCCGCGTGGAAGCTTGGCTGAATTTAGCCTGGACGCGCATCAAGCAGCCCAGCCAACTCGTCGAATTTCCGGATTCTACCCTGCGGCTCTCGGCCGACGGCGTTTACTACAGCGCGTTCGTGGTGAATCCGCCGCTCCGGTACAGAGATCGTCCGCTGCCGAGCCTCAATTCCCCAGTGCTAGTGGTCGACGGCGGAGGATTGAGCCTCGCCGTGGCCGGCCATACTTGCTACACGCTGGCCGCGGACGGCAAGTGGGCCGCGGCGGGCGCGAGCGCTGTCCAGGCCGCAGCCGCATTCCAGTAGACGGCGGCGAGCCGGCCGCAGGAATGCTGCGCGCCCGGATTGCGCGACTGGACCTTCCGAAGTTCGTACGATTTCCAGACTTAAAACCGGATTTGGAGTGGCAGCGCTAATCGTTTCGCTAATCGGGCCGCTAATCGGGGCATTTCGCCAGCGGAGCCGGGGAGAGGTCCGGCGCGACCATCACCGGAACGACTGTGATATTTTCGCCGAAAGTGCTCGGAACGACGCAGCGAAACTGGGCGAGGCTCTGTGGCAGCTTCGCCATAAGATTGCCGCCCCATCCCGCCTGGAAGATCCAAACGCGATCGCCCGGTTTCAATCCGTTGCTATGCACCGTTTTTCGAATGCGCCGGCGAGACCCTCGGGCCTTAAGTACCAGAAAAAGAGAGGGGCGATCAAATGCCCATTGCAATTGAACGGACCGAAGTTCGTGCGGGACCAGGTGAAGAAGAAGCCCTCTTCGGTCTTGCAGTAGTAGTAGGTAAGCGGGATCGCGCTCTCCATGTCCGCCAAGATAACGTCGCCTTGCCGAGCAGACTGGCGAAGATCATTCACGGCGCCGATCATCAGGTCCCGGCGTTGATTCGCTTGCGTGATGCCGGGTTCCGGGCATTGTCCATAGAGACTCGATATTCCCACCAGCAGCGTTCCAACTAAGACTCCGGCCCAAAGCTTTTGCCGGCAAATCGCCGCGAAAAGGAAGCTCGCCGCGGCAATGGCAAAAGGGGCGAGGATGATCGTGTGCCGGCTGCCTACATAAGGGTAGATCCCGCGAATGGCCGCCGCCCAGATCGCGGCAAACGGGAGCAGAAGCAGAATGCTTGCGTGGCGGGGAACACGGGTCGCAGCAGAGGACCGGAAGTCCCGGAGCAGCAGAAATCCTGCGCAGAGGACAAAGCCAATGAGCATGGCTTCGGCGACGTAACGTTGCGCGAAAATGTATTGAAAAATGTACCAGGTGTTCGCGCGCGTAAAATGAAAGATGCTCTCCTGATCGAATTGATAAAGCGTGTCACCGAATGAAGTGGACCACACGGCAAGGTTGTTTCTGATTTTCGAAATGTGAGTCAGATACAGCAGCAGGTAAATCCCCACACCCCCCACTTGGCCGACTATCCACGCGAGAGTCAGTTTTCGCGGCCATCGGTAGTCCGCAATGCGCGCCAAGGCGTAGATGCCGGCTGTCAACGCGAAAAATGCGGCTGAGTAATGAGAGAGGATGGCGAGATAGAGGAAAGAGGAAAAAAGCCACATGGCGCGGACGGATTTCTGGTCGAACGCTCGCTCGAGGAAGTAGAGCGCGGCGGTCGCGCAAAACAGCAGCAGCGCGTATTCGCGAACTTCGGCCGACAGGGCGATCAGAGTGGGCGAAAACGCGACAACAATGAGAGCAATCAGGCTTGCTGCTTCGCCGAAGAGCGCCTGGACCCATTTGAAGGCGAACCAGCAAAATGCAGTGCCCGCAAGGACCAACGGGAGGCGGAGTAGGAACTCGGAGCGGCCCAGGAGATGGCAAATATATAGCAGCAGATAGATAAGGGGCGGATGCGCGTTCGTGAGACTAGCCTTGTAAGCGAGGCGGAGCGAAGGCTCATTGATCATCAGATAGTGCAGCACTTCGTCCGGATTGAAAAATGTTTTGCGGGCGAGAACGATGCGCGCTACCAAGCCAGCGGACACGATTGCGATCGCTACGGCGTTGAGGTGAGCGTGAAGCCAGCTCTCGATGAAGCCGCTGGGACGCGCGGCTTTGCCTGAGGGCATTCCGGAGGCAACTTCGCGCTCCGGATGCGCTTCCGTATCGATGGTGGCGTTCAGATTCATTTCATCATTTCGGCATGCATGCGGTTAGCGGCGGGAAGAGCAGCCACGGCGCTCGGCGCGGCTGTGACGACAAACTGGTAGGCGAAGACGGTCTTCCACGAACCCGTTAGCGCGTCATGGAGGGCGTGGAGGGGCGCAAAAGCTTTTCCTTCCGTAAACGGAAATACCAGTTGCACGGGTAACGTCGTAGGAGTCACGTCGAGAACTCGACAGGAAACTTCGGCCATCATCTTTGTCAAAGTCCGCAATGTAAAAAAATGGAGATGGGTTTTATCGAGGATGCCGCGGTCTGCCGAGTCGAAATTTCCAAAGAGCAGGCTCAGGCGAATGATCCAGTTCGCGACATTCGGCACAGAGACGATGAGTTTGCCTGTATCCCTGAGCGCAGGGATCGCCTTCCGCAATACCGCGGCGGGATCGCGCAAATGCTCCAAAATATCCGCGAACAAGATGTAATCGAACTCCTGGCGATAAGGAAATGCGAAAGTTTCGATATCGGCGAGGTGAAAAACGTCGTAATAGGCTCTCGCCTTTTTTGCTGAAGCCACATCGCTTTCGATTCCAACGACGTAGTGACCTCTCTCGCGCAGGATTTTTCCGAGATAGCCCGCGGCACAGCCCACGTCGAGAATGCGAAGGGGCTCTGATTCCTCTTCCAGTTTTTTCAAAATCCAGTAATGGCTACTGTATTTGAAATTCTTGAACGCGTAGCCGTCCTGTAAGTCTCGTGAAGGGCTCAATACACTCTCCTATAGCGAGAATGGAGAGACTGGAATTGCCGGAACTCGACGAGCGATATCTTGTGCAGAAGAAAACGGCCGAGGAGGAAGAGGATGCTCAATCCGTAGATCACGCTGTCGGCAAAACTGGCGCTGGAGGCGGCCGGAAAATATTTAGTTGGGACCGGAACTTCTTTGATCCGAAACCCAAGGTGAGTTGCCTGAACAAGTATCTCTTGATCGAAGACGAAGTTATCGGAGTTGAGCGAGAAGGGAATCTGTTCGAGAGCGCGCCGGCTATAAGCGCGGTAGCCCGTGTGATATTCGGCCAGCTTGAGTCCCAGCGTCCAATTTTCCAGACCTGTCAGAAATCGGTTACCAATAAATTTCCACCACGGCATACCCTGCTCGAGTGTGTTCCCCGCCAGGAACCTAGAACCTAGTACGATGTCCGCGTCGCCCGCCTTGATTGGGGCGATGATTTCCGGCAGAAGTGACGGATCGTATTGGTAATCCGGGTGCAGCATCACGACGATGTCGGCTTCCTCTTTCAAGGCCTCCGCGTAGCATGTTTTCTGGTTGGCGCCATAACCGAAGTTGCGCGTGTGGACAAACACAGTGAGTTGCAATTGCCGAGCGATATCCAGGGTTTTGTCGGTGCTGCCGTCGTCAACGAGGATGATCTGATCTACGACTTTGTGGGGAATGGCCTCATACGTAATTTTGAGCGTCTTGGCCGCATTGTACGCGGGCATGACGACGATGACTTTGGGCTTGGTCGATTGGTCAGCGAAAAATGACATGGGTTTACGCCCCAGCCATTAAACCTAATGACTATTGGGGGTGTCGATTGCGCCGGAGATTTGCGTGCCTTAGAGGCTAATAACCGGCAGCCAGCAAGGAAGTCGAAGTATGCACTCGAAACAAGGGACTTGTCTCTGCTTTAATTGGCGCGTTTCGCCAGCATTCGAAGGGATTATACGAGAACTTCGGGAACTTCCAATCTCTGTTTGCGGAATGCCGACTCAAAGGCGTTCACGATTCGCGGGTCGAAGTCCGTTCCGGAAGCTTTTACGATAGTGTCCCGGGCTTCGAAGGGCGACAGCCCCTTGCGATAGGGCCGGTCGCTGACAAGGGAATCGTAGACGTCGGCCACGCTAATGACCATGGCCTCGATGGGTATCTGTTCGCCTTTAGTGGGGTGATATCCCGAGCCGTCAAATTTGTCGTGGTGCGCGAGAATGATCGGCAGAATGCGCCGCAGCGATCCTCCGACCGGACTTAGCATTTCCACGCCACGCTCGACGTGGGTTTTGATCTCCCGCATTTCGGTGTCGGTCAACCGCGCGGCTTTGTAGAGAACTTCGCGGCTGATTTCCAGCTTGCCGACGTCATGCAAGAGGGCAGCGGCGCGGACGTCTTCGACCTGGTCCTCTCTAAAACCTAGTTCGAGAGCGATCTGCGTGGCATAAACGGAGACGCGATAAGAGTGATTTTGGGTGAATTTGTCGTTCGAAATCATCTGACTCAGGATTTGCAGGACTCCGTAATAAGTCTCGCGCAGTTCGCGCATGCGCTGCTCGC
The DNA here is from genome assembly GCA_013285705.1 of Acidobacteriota bacterium. Classification (GTDB taxonomy): domain Bacteria; phylum Acidobacteriota; class Terriglobia; order Terriglobales; family Acidobacteriaceae; genus Alloacidobacterium. The sequence continues at coordinate 5,161 of JABDHA010000117.1, read as the reverse complement.
TATGCTCGTGCAGCGTACCTGTGGCGTAAGCCAAGATAATGAGAAACCCGGCCCAGATTGACAGGTCAGACCATCCGAGAATATCTTCGCTGGGAACAGGACCGCGGTTAAAAAGTGTGGGGTGCATCACGTTGACCCACACCACAAAAAGAATCGTGGCTACAGAGGCTTGCACGGCCCGGCGCCGTCCGAAGTAGTACACCGCGAATAGCGTGGGGAGATTGTAAAAGGTCAGGACCAGGCGCTGGCCCTCAACGAAGAAATTCACCAGGGCTGCCGACGCGACGATGGAAAAAATCAGCAAAAGTTCTTTATTTACTTGCGCCAGGCGAGAGATCCACTTGCCCTTCATGCATCCTCCTGCGGAAGAGGGAGAAAATGGCCCACGCTACCAAGGATCAGCTTGGCCTCAAAAGTAGGAGTGTCGCCATAGTACTTCTCAGTGTTAGTGCCGCTTGGGTAAATAACTTGCGCGGGCAGCGCGTAGGGGAAAACCTGTAGGCCGTTATTGCCGTTACTGCCCTTTATTTCGAGTCTTCGTTTACGCCGCGAATTTTGCGCACCAGCATGAGGACGGGATCGTAGAACTGATCCACGACCCGCTCTTTGAGGGGGATGATGGCGTTGTCGGTGATGTGAATCTCTTCTGGGCACACCTCAGTGCAGCATTTTGTGATGTTGCAGAAGCCTATGCCGAGCTCGTCTCTCAGCAACTTCGCCCGAGATTTGCCGTCGACGGGATGCATTTCCAGTCCTGCCACGCGGACAAAGAAGCGCGGCCCGGCAAACTGTTCGAATTTATCATGATCCCGTAAGACGTGGCATACGTCCTGGCAGAGAAAGCATTCGATGCACTTGCGGAACTCCTGCACGCGATCGACGTCATCCTGATAGACCTTCCAATCCGTGCCGGGACGAGGCGTGAACGGCGGAATCTTCTTATTTATCTTGTAGTTCCAGGAAACGTCGGTGACGAGGTCCTTCAGGATCGGGAAAGACTTCATGGGGAACACTTTGATCGGTTGATCCAGCGGCAGGGCGTCCATTCGCGTCTTACACATGAGCCGCGGGCGGCCATTCACTTCGGCCGAGCAAGAGCCGCACTTCGCGGCTTTGCAATTCCAGCGCACCGCCAAATCGGGCGCGAGGTGTCCCTGGATATAGTGGATGGCGTCGAGCACGACCATCCCAGGAGCCACGGGAACACGATACTGTTCGGTTTTCCCGCCCTGGCGGTCTCCTCGGAATACTTCTAAGATCGCGTCGGCCATCTTTATTCCTCCACCTCGTTCCTCCGCTACTTTGCTCCTCCGCTACTTCCCTTTACCTGCAACTGCCTCTGCTTCGTCGGCCAGAAGCTTTTGCAGTTCTTCCGGCATGGCGGGAACAGGTTCCTGGCGAAGCATCATGGTCCCCTTCTGTGAGGAGACGACGTTGTTCTGTTTGCCCCAGGTGGCGTCCAGCGATGGATAATCGATGCGGCTGTGGGCTCCGCGGCTTTCGCGGCGCGCCAAAGCGCTGCGCGTAACCGCTTCCGAGATCGTCAGCATTGATTGCAGATCGTAAGACAAGTGCCAGCCGGGATTGAACATCCGCGAACCATCCACATGCATGCGCCTGGCCCGTTCCTGGAGCTTCTCAAGCTCCTGCAAAGCTTGCTGGAGGTCTGCTTCAACTCGGAAGATTCCTACGAGCTTTTGCATCGTCTCCTGCAAATCGCGATGTATTGCGTAGGGAGATTCGCCGTTTCCATTCTGAAACGGAGCCAGCATCTCGCGTTCGGCCTTGTCGACCTGCGTCTGGTCTATCGTGGCTTGGCGGACCTTTTTTGCAGCTTGAGCGGCGGCCATACCCGCCCGCCGGCCGAAAACCAACAGGTCGGAAAGGGAGTTGCCGCCCAAGCGATTCGCGCCATGCAATCCCGCGGCGACTTCGCCAGCGGCGTACAATCCTGAGACTGTCGACTCAGCTGTTTCGGGGTCGACGCGCACGCCGCCCATCACGTAGTGGCAGGTGGGCCCAACTTCCATCGGACCTTTGGTGATATCCACGTCAGCGAGTTCAAGGAACTGGTGATACATGCTGGGGAGCTTTTTCTTTACGTATTCCGCGGGCTTCTGAGAAATGTCCAGGAAGGCACCGCCGTGTTCTGAGCCGCGGCCTTCGCGCACTTCCGTATAAATGGCGCGCGCGACGACATCGCGGGTGGAAAGCTCCATGCGCTTGGGATCGTACTTTTCCATGAAGCGCTCGCCATTCTTATTGCGAAGGATGCCACCCTCTCCGCGGACCGCTTCGGTGACCAGAATGCCTTGGACTCCCGGCGGCCAGACCATGCCCGTCGGGTGGAACTGAACGAACTCCATATCTTTCAGTTCGGCTCCGGCCTCGTAGGCGAGCGCCATTCCGTCCGCGGTGTATTCCCACGAGTTGGAGGTGATTTTATAGATTTTTCCGATGCCACCCGTTGCCAGCACGACGGATTTGGCCTTGAAGACAACGAAGCGGCCCTGTTCGCGCCAGTAACCGAACGCGCCTGCGACGCGGTCGCCGTCTTTGAGCAAGCGCGTGACCGCGCACTCCATGTACACATCGATGCCGAGGGCGACGCCGCGATCCTGTAGCGTGCGGATCATTTCCAGGCCGGTGCGGTCGCCCACGTGACACAGGCGTTTGTAGGTATGTCCGCCAAAGGCGCGCTGCAAAATCTGGCCGTCGGACGTGCGGTCAAAAAGCGCGCCCCACTGTTCGAGGTCGCGGATACGATCAGGAGCTTCCTGTGCGTGGAGCTGGGCCATGCGCCAATTATTGAGGAATTTGCCTCCGCGCATGGTGTCGCGGAAATGGGTCCGCCAGTCGTCGGCACGGTCCACATTGGCCATGGCCGCGGCGATTCCGCCCTCGGCCATAACGGTGTGCGCTTTGCCAAGCAGAGACTTGCAGACCACGCCTACCGATGCGCCTTGCGCCAGCGCTTCGATGGCGGCACACAGGCCTGCGCCACCCGCGCCAATGATCAGAACGTCGTGCTCGTGCGTTTCAAACTTGGTGGTCACAGGATTGTAATGTCCCGCAGAACTCCGGCTGCAACCAGCCGAATATAGAGATCGGTCAGACCTACGGAAATCAGGCTGCACCAGGCATAGAGCATGTGACGTTCATTGAGAATACTAATGGCGCGCCAACCCGTGTGCCGTGGCGATCCCATCGAAGTACAGGAGAAACAGTCAATCTTGCCGCCTACGAGATGCCGCAGAGAGTGGCAAGACACCGTATAAGTTGAGAGAAGAACCACGTTGACCAGCATGATGATGCTTCCTACGCCGACTCGGAAATGGCCATCCAGAAAAAACGCGATGATCGCGTCGTACCAAAGAAAGCCCAGAACAATAATGGCTGCATAGAGGAAGTAGCGATGCAGGTTCTGAAGGATGAAGGGGAATTTTGTCTCTCCGCAGTAGTTGCGCTTGCGCTCCCCGACCGCACAGGCCGGCGGATCCATGAAATACGCGCGGTAATAGGCCTTGCGATAGTAGTAACAGGTCGTTCGAAATCCCAGCGGAAAAGCCAGGATCAAAAGCGCCGGAGACCATGGCCAGAAATGGTGCTGCGGATCGATCAGTGGTGAATAGAAAGGCGAAAGATAAGGACCCCAGGTATAGTAGGCGCCCTCGAACGCGCGGAAGGTTGCATAAATACCAAATGCACCCAGGAGGAGCGCTGCGGGCAGAATCTCGGTCCACCACGCGTCTCGACGCAGCGTGCCTACGAAGTGCCCCTGACTAACTGTTACCGATTCCCCTGCCATTTCGTCATTGGCCTCCGGATTCTAGAATCGAACAGGAGTTCCTGAATCCTTCTGACGCACACTTCCTACTGCGCGTCGTTTCAAGCCGCGTTCGCCTCGCAATTCGAAACTATCGCAGTGCTGTAGGTTACCTGGTGCAAGAGTAGTTGCGAGAAAAAGCGATCGCAAAAGATTCCGATCGCGGACGCTGCGCCGTATACAGAAGTCCCTGTACTCCAAACTTTAAAAATACGATGGCGAAGAATGGCTGTCAAGGGCGAAGCCGTTCCGGAGGCTTAGCTTAGAATGGAGCCGTGCCGAATCTGACCGTATTCATTGGCAAAGGGGGCGTCGGCAAGACTACGATTTCGGCTGCCTATGCCCTGCATCGGGCGATGCGGGACGGGAAGAGATCCGTTCTCCTTCTCTCGACGGATCCGGCCCACTCTCTTTCCGACATTTTCGATCAGGCGTTCGGCGACTCACCGCAGAAATTGCGCCTGGCTTCAAAGGCGAGATTGGACGTATGGGAGGTCAACGCCGAAAAGCAATTTCGCGCTTTCTTGAACCAGCATAAAGAAGCGCTCCTCTCGATCCTGGAGAGGGGCTCCATCTTTTCGCGCCCCGATCTCGAACCGCTCCTGGAAACCACATTGCCGGGAATCGCGGAAATCGCGGCGCTTCTGGCTATGAAGGACGCCCTGGATTCCGGCAAATATGACCATGTCGTGGTGGATACAGCGCCGGTGGGGCATACGTTGAGACTTTTCGCCTTGCCTCAATATTTTTCGAATTTTCTCGATATTCTCGAGTTGGCCGCCAGCCGCGATCGGCTGCTGGCCGAACATTTCGGAGGCGCGGTGCAAAGCGCTCCGAACACTCTGGTCGAGAGCTGGCGACAGATGGTGGAAGCGATCAGCGTGGCACTTCTGAGGAATGCGGAGATCTTTTTGGTGACTACGTCAGAGAAATTCTCCCTCAACGAGTCCCTCCGAGCCGTCATCGCACTGCGTTCGCTCTCACCTGATTTGGATTTAGCAGGCATCGTCCTGAACCGAGCCGTTCTCGGATCTGAGCACTGCCGAATTTGCCGGCCACGGTATGCCGCGGCCCGCGATGCCCGTCAGTTTTTGCGCCGACATTTTCCTGCGAAGCGTGTTTACATCGCCGAAGACGCCGGCGCGCCGATCATGGGGCCGAGACTAAGGGTTTTTGGCGACCACGTCTTTGCAGGTAAAAGATTTAGCTCGGGTGGAGTGCCGAAGCCAAAGCCGCGCGAGATGCGGTTATCCCGTCTGGACTGGCCGATTATGGATCGATCCCTTTCGATGGTTTTAGGCAAGGGGGGAGTAGGAAAGACAACGATTTCGGCGG
>JABDHA010000116.1 GCA_013285705.1 Acidobacteriota bacterium | reverse complement strand
TCGCCCAGGGTGCGTCGATGCGGCGCTCTCTGCGCTGCACTGGCATGTTGCCAAGTGTCCGGATTGCAACGAGGATTAACGTTGCTAGATCGTTTCGTCGGCCAAATCTTGCATCGATAGATATCAATAGATGTATGAGAGATATATGAGCAAGAAAACGGTCTCGTCCCCCATTGGCACGTCAGTTGCTCTTTCAACATTCTGTGAAGAACTGTATCCGCCTCTTGAGGAAATATTCAATCTCATCTACGTCGCAACTCACGAGCAGGTTGACGCAGCACAATCACAAAGATGCATGGGACTTGCGTTTCAGAGGTTAGATCAGATTCGCCAAGTAGTGCTCAGCCATTGCAAGCGCGATGGTCGGGAGAAGCGCAGAGCATCTTAGCGGAGCGAGATTAAAAGTGCCTTCATGGTCTCTATTGCCAGTCATCCATGAGATTAAGCGGATATCCTTCGATTCATAGGCAGGTCACGAAGTGACGCGCCAACCGACGCAGTCACCGTAGGGTATTCAAAACTTCCTTCTTCCCTCCCTTCCTTCCTGCCTACCTTTTCGACGCACGCAGACGGAGAGCGGTGAATGGATACGAGCGACAGTAAGAAATATATACACCGTAAGAACGCGGACAGGAGTTATGACTCCATATGTTTGCAGTGCTTTCGGACTGTTGCGGTTTTCCAACGATGAAAGCGTCTTAGCCGAGCTTGAGAATCTGCACAAACGCGGCGGGTGGGGAGTATACATGCACGCTGGACTTGAAAATCTATCGCGGTGCAGGGGGTCAATTTGCCTTGTCGAGCATGTAGAGGGGCGCTAGCGAAGCGTCCTCGCAACGGATTCTTGGAGCGCCAAATTCTTGGCATGCTTCGGATTCGCCCTTGGAAGTGTGAGTCATGCGGACGCACACATTACCGAGTACACCACGTCACGTTATGGACGAGGTTCTGACCACCGGGTATTTCCCACTTTTCGACGGTGAGTCAACGGAAGAGTGCGTCCACAATGCACTATGTAACGTCTGTGGAGCAGCCGATACCTCGGGGGAGGAGCGGCGCGGGAGATGGCTGCAATCGATGCTAGTCGAGCTGCCGTCTCCCTTTCGCGCATGTAGTGGCACTGTCCCGCCGCTCTACACTCAACATGTGTGTGGACGCTACCAGAGACGCAGTGACATCTTAGGCGTGGTTCGAGACAATATCGTGGAGCGCCATATCCATAAGGTCTATCTCTATGCTCTCTCCACGATAATCTTCTTGCTGATCATCTCAGAGTATACGTCCGCTCACCAATCATTCTGGTGGATTGGAATCGGCAACTCCCTCCTACGATGATGCATTGGACTATCGGTTTGGAGGGGTATCGCCCGGCCGCTGTGGCGGGGTGAAAAGGATGCTGGCCCAGACGAACGGTAACGGGAGCCGCCGATGGATCGAGCACCTACAAAACCGCATAGCCCATATCCCGACACCTAACCGTTAATATTTCCTGGAACACTGCCTACGGGGCGGGTACTCGCCAACTCACTTCTAGTTTCTGAGGTGGCTCTCACTACTCGCGCCATGGAGGATGCAGGGCACAACAAGGATTCTTTTAGCGTTTTGCCGCATGATGGACTATCCCTCGTTGCAAGCTGATTTAAGCGTGACATACCCACTTAAAGATTTGGCATTGGTATTTTTACCCTAAAGGGGTGCAACTTTTCCCAATTTCAATCTTCACCGCCACGCGGTAATTAAGTAGTGGTGCAGAAATCCGCAGGCTCTGAAAAATGCAAATGAGATTAGTGGCCAAGACTGCAATGAACCTGGGCATGATATGCGAGGAATGGCATGTGGTGGAATTTTCCATGGAGGATATAGGAGATGAAAAAACAGACAGCTTGGATCCTGCTTCTGGCGTTGTTGGTTTTTTTGCCTGCGGCACGGGCTCAAGATAAGACGCAACCAACGAACACAGATAATCAGAATATCCAGGCATACCTCGAGCTCCTTCGCTCCGATGTGCGTCAGCAAAAAACCGAGATCATGGGATCTGTCATGCAGTTAAGCGCCGCGGACGCGGCAAAATTCTGGCCGATTTATAGCGAATACGACGCAGAGTTGACCAAACTGAATGACTTAAGGGCGGCAAATATTCAAGAGTATGCGCGTACGTATGGGCAGATGACGGATGAGAAGGCAGACGAACTGATTCAGAAAGCGCTGGCGTTTGATAAGCAGCGATCCGAGCTTCTCGCTAAGTACTATGATCGCTTCAAACAGGCATTTGGGGGAATTACGGCAGCGCGCTTCGTTCAGGTCGAACACCAATTGCTGTTGCTCATCGATCTTAGAATTGCTTCTGAATTACCGATTGTCGGGCAAGGTTCGTAACCTTCGGAAAGGGGATAGGAAATGCGAAAAGGAATTGTTTGTGCCGCAATGATTCTGGTGGGACTTGCTACCGCGTTTGCCGCTGCCGGGCAAGATGCAATGAGAGTTACGGTTCCGGCCGGAACGCGAATCCTGATAAGGATGACCGACTCGGTGAACTCCAGCCAGCAGAAGGCAGGGTATCGGTTCACTGCAAGCCTCGAGACAAACCTGCAAGCGGAAAATATGGTGGTGGCGCCGAGAGGCACGGTAATTTATGGCCATCTTGCTTCGGCTTCCTCCGCTGGCAAATTTGCAGGTAGTTCCGATCTCACGTTGGAGCTGACCGACATCATGATCAACGGCACAGCCTACCCGCTTATGACCAGCACATACTCGGTCAAGGGGAGTGGAGAAGGCTCGAATACAGCGAAAAAGGTCATTGGCGGCGTGGGACTGGGTGCGCTCATCGGTGGGATAGCGGGAGGAGGAAAGGGAGCCGGGATTGGTGCGCTCGTCGGTGCTGCCGGTGGCACAGCCATCGCCGCTTCCAAGAAGGGGGAACAGCTCTCGATACCCAGCGAGTCTCTGCTGGAGTTCCGGCTGACACAACCAGTGACACTTCCAGTGGAAAATTAATCGGACGAGCGTCGAGGCCAGCTATTGTTTGATCTTGGCTCCCCAGCGGACGGCGGGAAACGTCAAGCTGTCCAAACAATGTCGTGGAAGATCGTAATAATTCCCCAGCCGTACATGAGGATCTGAAGAGCAAAGAACTGGTTGTTGCGCGGATCGTTCATCGTATTCTCGAACCCGTTAATCACGTGAGAACTCGGGTGAATCAGCTTGGATGCCATCTTCCAAGTCAACTCTTCCTGGTCACCTAACGGCCTCACGTCGACGCGCTTTCCATCTGAATTCGGTGGTAGAGGTGGCATGGTTTCGGCATCGTCCGGCATCAACCTTTTTAGGCGCTCGGAAACTTCCCTCAAGTCGATATTGGATTCGTTGACGAACTGGGTCGCCTTCTCCTCGCTTTCGGAAATGAACTTGGCCCAGAACTTCAGCTCAATGAGATTCCGCATAACCCAGGCCATCAGGTCAGCTTCCTTGTCGACCCAGCTAACGGACCGCGCCAACTGCAAGTCGAGATAGCGCAGTATGCGGTAGCGTGCGCGCTGCTGGTCAGAACGATTGTCTTCGGCGGCTAGTTTGACGATGACCTCACGGCATTGGCCGATTTCGACTTGGAAGGCCGCGGCGCTGTAATCCTTTGCTAGCTCGCTAATTGCCATCACATGATAGGGAATCTCCAGCTCTTTGTCCGCCATGATTTCGGAGCTTACCATGAGCTGTCATAGTGCCATTGCAGGCTTGTAACCGGAGATTACCCAGATGTCGCATTCTCGGAGGTTGGAGTGATGAGGCGACCGGAAGGTAGTCCTTTCGGATTGCGGAAACGAGCTAGGCTGTCCCGATGAATTTCACCTAGATGTTTCGCTATTTATTCGCCTATACTCGTATTCGTGTTCAATCTCCCACCATCCCGGATGCACGACTTTTGTGTTTTCTGCAAAGGATGTGGGGAATCGATCCCGGCACCCCTTCAAACGATGCCTTCTTCGTGGGTCATCGTGGAATCTTCGTTGTGCCGCGAAAAACGCCGGTATTTGCCTACCGACATCTTTCGCGGCAGGCTCTCGATCCAACTCCTTCGTAAGCCAGTGCAGTCATGGAGGAGATGAAATGGGGCTAGGGTTGGAAAGAGGAGCGCCGGCGGCAGGATGATTTTGAAGTGGGATTATCACATGAGGGGGGTATCGTATCCATGGCCGACAATTGGCAGCCCATGACAGATGAAGAGCGGCGCGCTCTCTTGGAGAAATGGAATCAAGAGAATCTCGCGAGCATGACTCCCTTTGAGCGATATCTCTTCGACAACCGCTTGTTTGACGACGTGATCCGGCCCGAGATTACTGCCGATGACGTGATCCTTGAACCGGGCGATCATTGTATCGATGTCGGCTGCGAGGACTGTATTGGCTATTGGAAGCACGATGGGCGGGTTTCGTATTGCACCCACGACTGCCACAAAAACTTCCGTGCGCCCGAAGTTCCCTATAACCATTGCAACTATCTCGGGTGCGTTGACTGCCCGGGTATCGTTTCGCAGGGCATAGTGGTCTCGCGCTGCACCTGTGCCCATCACGTCGTGCAGTAATCTCCATCTGAGGGTCTTGTTCCATGTGTGGACGATACGGACGACGGAGCGACAAGCGATACATTGCGGAACACTATGCCATGCGTCGCAAGATTGCCGATCTTCCGCCCATGCCACCTGGTTACAACATCACTCCCGGCACATTCCAACCAGTTGTGCGCCTCAGTGAAGAAACAGGCGAGCGGGAGATGTGTCTGATGGAGTGGGGCCTGGTTCCGTATTGGTCGACAATGCACAAGATGATCTCGAATTGTGCTCGCGATGACAAGCTCACAATCAACGGGGCATGGATCAAGCCATTTCAACATCGCCGCTGCTTGATTCCAGGTGAATTCTTCTACGAATGGGAGGTTCCCACTCCAGAGGACAAGAAACGAAAAATTACTTAACCGTGGGCGGTTGCGCTCGCGAATGACAGACTCTTTTCGTTCGGCGGCATCTGGGATAGGTGGAAGGATAGAGCAAACGGCAACGTATTGGAGAGCTTCGCGATCGTGACTGTAGATCCTAACGAGGTCCTTGAGCCATTTCACAATCGCTCTCCGCTCATCCTTGAGCCGAAGGATTACGACCGCTGGCTTGCGCCCGCTGAGTCGTCGCATCTGCCGATTGATCTTGTGAGGACATACCCCTCCGAAGGTATGAAGGCTTGGAGAGTAGCGCCGTTGAAGGGCGATGGCCCGCAACTGCTGGAGCCTCTGACAACCCCACCTGAGTCGATGCAAGTCACTCCATCACTGTTCCCCGACTAGGGATAAATCCAACAATCGGGTCGCAAGCCGCAAAGTATCAATTTACGGAGTGTCTTCGACCGGGAGCAGCTGAAAACCCTCTCTCTCCCCGCCGAAGTAGCGTCGCCGCATCCAAAAGGCGACATTGACTAGGCCGATCAAGGCAGGAACCTCGATCAGCGGGCCGACCACGCCGACAAAGGCCTCCCCGGAGTTTAGACCGAAGACAGCCACCGCGACCGCAATCGCCAACTCGAAATTGTTGCCTGCTGCGGTAAAGGAGAGCGTTGCCGACTGTGCGTAGTTCGCACCCAGCCGCTTGCCCATCCAGAAGCTGACCAGGAACATGATGAGGAAGTAGATGACCAGGGGGACTGCAATCTTCACCACGTCGAGCGGTAGCCGCACGATGAGATCGCCCTTGAGAGAGAACATTACCAGAATGGTGAAGAGCAGGGCTGCGAGCGTGAGAGGGCTAATGCGGGGGATGAATCGCGCCCGATACCACTCTTCCCCTTTGAGCCGGATGAGAGCGAAGCGAGTGAGGAACCCGGCAGCAAACGGAACGCCTAGGTAGAGGCCAACGCTCTTAGCGATCTGTCCGATGCCGATCTGGACAACGCTGCTTTCCAGACCAAACCACGCAGGCAGCACCGTCAGAAAAGCCCATGCATAAAGGCTGTAGAAGAGCACTTGAAAAACGCTATTGATGGCCACCAGGCCAGCGACATAATCTAGAAACGGTTTCTATTGCCTGATTGGGGCGCAGTCAGTATTGACATACTTGTCGAGACACTGATGGGGAGAAGTCGAATGATCTCCGCGGGGAGTGACCGAACTCGACGCGCGGCCTGAGTTCCATAAGAGTAATCAGCAGAGTTCTGCGGGCAGATTTCGCTGGCGTTGATTAGGCGCGCGACCTCTTCCTCGCTGAGGATGCCGGGGAGTCGTTGGCGTTCTCTCGGGTAGGGCAGGAAGGCTATTGCATTGGGTGTTATATCCTTAGCTCGAAATCGCGCTACCGGCTGGTTCTGACCTATGGCTGACTCGCACCTAGTTGATCGCAATCGCGCTCCCTGGCGAGACAAGTGGAGCGAGGTAATCTTCGGTCACGAGACACCCGCCGGTCGACTTTTTGACGTTATCCTTCTCACGCTGATTCTGCTCAGTGTTTTCACAGTGCTCCTGGAGAGCGTGCATTCGGTCCGCGAAGGTCATGAATTCTATTTCCGCGTCGCGGAGTGGACGTTCACCTCGCTGTTTACCATCGAATATGTCGCTCGACTTGTTTCCGCCAGGAATGCAAGACGCTATGCCACGAGCTTTTTCGGCATCGTAGACCTGCTCGCTATAGCACCGATCGGCTTGAGTTTTCTGCTTGGACGGGCGCACTCGTTCACTGTCGTGCGTTCTCTTCGCCTGCTCCGCGTATTCCGTATTTTGAAGCTTACGGAATACATTGGCGAAGCCGCCGTTCTGCGTGTCGCCCTTCAGGAAAGCATTCGTAAGATCATCGTTTTTCTTTTTGCAGTGCTCGCCATCGTCATCATTGTCGGCGCGATGATGTATCAGATCGAGGGAGAGGCGAACGGATTCACCAGCATTCCCACTGCCATGTATTGGGCAATCGTCACGGTGACAACCGTGGGCTACGGAGATATCTCGCCCCACACTGTCGTCGGTCGCATTTTGGCCTCGATGCTGATGATCGTGGGCTATGGAATTATCGCTGTGCCGACCGGAATCGTGACGTTCGAGTTTGCCCGGGCCTCAGCGGCCGGGCCCGTCCGAGTCTGTTGGGCATGCAGCCTGCAGCCTCATGACCGCGATGCGCTCTTTTGCAAGCGCTGTGGCATTCGGCTCGATGAGAGCTTTTCGGATATAGAAAGACCGCTGAGATAGAATTGTCGCCGTCGCTGAAAATGCAAGAGAAGGCGACCCAACGAACGTCCAACCGCCTATGACTCCTCATGATGCGCATGACAGTGCCCGCCTGTTCGTGGAGATCGGTGCCGCTATCATTGTGCTTGCACTCCTTGCGCGGCTCGCCAACCGCTTCGGTTTCTCTGCTATTCCTCTCTATCTGCTGCTTGGGCTTGCCCTTGGCAACGGGGGCCTGCTTCCGCTTCACCTGAGCCAGAATGCCATTGGAACGGGCGGAGAGGTGGGCGTGCTGTTGCTGCTCTTCATGCTGGGGCTGGAATGCAGCGGCGAGGAACTGGTGAAGAACCTCCGCTTCGGGCTGCCGGCAGGGGGCGCGGACTTTTTGTTGAATTTTACGCCGGGACTGGTGCTGGGGCTTCTGCTGAAATGGAAGCCGCTGGCGGCGGTCCTGCTGGGCGGCATCACCTATATTTCGTCCTCCGGGGTGATTGCCAAGGTGCTGTCTGAGCTGAAACGGATGAACAATCCGGAGACGCCGATGGTCCTTGCGGTCCTTGTGCTGGAAGATCTGGCCATGGCTGTCTACCTGCCTCTCGTAGGCGTGTCGCTGCTTGGCGGCGGTCCGGCAAAGGTTGCGATCTCGGTCGCGGTAGCGGTCGCGGTTGTCATGCTCGTGCTCTTTCTCGCGTTGAAGTACGGGCGCCACCTGAGCAGGTTCGTCGCTCATGAGTCCGACGAGATCATCCTGCTGACGACCTTCGGGGCTGTACTGCTGGTAGCAGGATTGGCGGAGCGTTTCCAGGTGTCGGCGGAAATCGGCGCCTTCCTCGTGGGCATCGCACTCTCCGGCCCGATCGCCGATCAATCGCACAGACTGCTCTCACCTCTGCGCGATCTGTTCGCCGCCATGTTTTTCTTCTTTTTCGGGTTGCAGATTGATCCCGCGACCCTGCCGCCGGCGCTGCCGCTGGCGGTGGGACTGGGTTTGGTCACAGCGTTCACGAAAGTACTGACTGGATACTGGGCAGCGAAGCGAGCAGGCGTCGACCGACAAGGAAGTCTTCGCGCAGGGATGACGCTGGTTGCGCGCGGTGAATTCTCCATCGTGATCGCAGGGCTGGGCGCGGGAATTGAACCAAGGCTGGGGCCGCTAGCCGCCGCTTACGTGTTGTTCTTAGCGATTCTGGGGCCGTTCGTTGCGCGTCTTGCGAAATGACTGCGATAGGCAAACAGCGCGAGGCGAAAAATTGTACCGTCAAGATGGTCAATCAGTGGTCCCCAGATCCATGCGCCGGAAAACTCGCGGAACCTTGGTCTGGGCGAACCAAAGTCCCTGCACCCTGAGGTTAGCTTTTGCGGTGACGTGTGAATAGGAAAGCAGACCATTCCTACAACCCGGCAAACTTACTTAGCCCGCCCCTGGTTTTCGGCAAGTTCGCCCATGTGTCGTGCCGGTCGGCCCTAGCAGACGATTTTCGAACTTTCCCGTATGCCGAGGTTCGCAAAGGAAGTTTTTGAGCATTTGATTCTTGGTGCAATGGCGATCTTGCAACAGTTATCGCCCGGAGAGCGCTCACCCGCCGGGTGCCCACGTCTCGCCGCTTGTCCTGGTGGTAAAGTTGGCCCCATGGCCGACACCACAAATCCCAAAAGCTTTGAGGAGATTGTAGAGTGGGCATACACCACCCTGCCCCAGAAGATCAGGGACCTGCCAGATTTCCCCGGCATACAAGTGGTTGACGAGCCTCCTGCGGACGTATTGGAGGACGTATCGAACAGAAAGAGTTGGCGTCGTGGAACTGAGTTATTGGGATTGTACAGCGGCACACTTAGGACGAAACGGTCATTCACCCTGGTGAAGTATGCCCCCGACTTGATATTTGTTTTTCGCGGCCCCATTCTGCGGTGTTCAAAAGGAGATTTTGCGGGCCGAAGTGAAACGGGTGGTGTGGCATGAGGTTGCACACTGGCTTGGCTACGAAACCGAGGAGCAAGTGAAGGCCTTGGGTTTATGAGCCTCGACGAACTACGGTTGTGTACTTCCCGAAAAGTCCTAAGTTTGCGGTTAGTTGCTGGCCAGCGCCTGAACGCCCCAGCGGTCAGCAGCCGTCGTTAGCGTACATAAAATTCCGTTTCGTGAGGTGTCCCCCTCTACTTCGGCACAAGAGCGAGAAGATGGTCCGGCGGTATATTCGAAAAGGATCACTCTTCCAAGGCAATGTCGTCGATTCGCTGGGCTTTTAAAGCATGACGTATGCGTGTGTTCACTTTTCTCGGGTCAAGCTTAAGGCTGTGAAGTTGTCTGAAAGGCATCTATAATAAAAAACACCATGGGCGTATACGTAATTCGCAATTCTGTTCCGACACCCGAGGAGATGGGTGAGCTTTTGGGCGTTAGCTCGAAGCGTGTCTCCGCAGTGCGTTCGATCATGGAATCTCCAGTGAAATCGAGGCCTTCAATGAGGCGTGCACCTCATGGGCCCGTGGCGCGTAAGGCTGCAAAAAAGACCGCGAAAAAAGCAGCGAAGAGATAGCCGCGAGTGCCTGGATCGAAGAAGCCTGAGCCCGTCTTTCTTAATATCCCTTACGACTCTGCGTTCGAGGATCTATACGTTGCGTACATCGTGGGTCTGACGCGACTGGGTCTGAATGTCACAGCAACGCTTGCCCATCCGAATCAGGATCGTCTGGCTAAAATCATTGAGTTAATCGAACGCTGCAGCTTGTCGATACACGATCTCTCTCGAATCGAAGCGTCACATGGCATACCCCGATTCAACATGCCACTAGAACTCGGCATCGCTCTTTACCGATCTGCGAAGGCAAAACATCAAGTATATGTGTTCGAGAGCAAAGCCTTCAGAGCACAACGCTCCACCAGTGACATAAACAAAATGGACCCCCGTATTCATAACGGAACGCCGAAAGGTGTGATGTCATCTTTGCTCAATTTGTTCCGGCCAGCCGGAAATCCGATAACAGTTCCTGAGATGCTGAGGAGTTATAAGGCTGTAAAAGCAAAACTTCCGGAACTTCGCAAAAATGCCGGTAGCAAATCGGTATTTGAGAAAGCGGTCTTTGAAGACTTGAAGCTGGCTGCTCTGGTTGAATCAGAGAAGTTAAAAAGCAGCAAACCAGCTTCGCTTCGAAACTGAGGAACGCACTAATGAAATCTCCGCAGTGCTCCTAGTTGGTAAATAACATGTGCTGAATTTGACCCTCACTATTTTGGGTATCCAGGAGGAGCGGAACAGAAAACGCGCTCAAGGATGCGGCCCAGAGGCTTCGAGGGTTCAACGCACGATGTGTCAGCGTACGATTTCTGACGTTTGGTGTAGTGCCCCCTTGTCCACTTTATGGCCGGTTGAATTCAAAACTCGCACGGCTGTGCGAGTTTTGTAAATGACTCTTCAAGAATCACTTAGCGCAAAATCAATCGATGCCAGTCAACAACGATGCAATCTGATCGGCGCTCGGCAACTGACCTTGTAACCTGATCGGCACATTGGGGGTCACGCTGTATGACGAGACTCCGATTGGCAGAGTAGCGTCTTTCAAAGCATACTCGACGATCAGCCGGTCCTTGGACTTGCAAAGAATAATACCGATCGATGGCTGCTCCTCAGGCAAACGGACCGTGTCATCCAGAACTGAAAGGTAAAACTGCATCTTGCCGATGTATTCCGGCTCAAACTCACCAATCTTGAGTTCTAGCGCCACCAGGGCTTGCAACCGGCGATGGTAGAGGAGTAGATCGATGAAGAACTCGCGCTCCCCACCTGAATTTTGTACTGACTGCCTACGAAGGTGAACATA
>JABDHA010000115.1 GCA_013285705.1 Acidobacteriota bacterium | reverse complement strand
GATAGTGCTGCACAGCCGAGAGTCTGGTGAAATTACCCGGGGAAATGCAGCAATGAAAAAACTCGCTGCGCATTTTCCAATAGCGTGACTTTGGAATCTTTGCGTGGGGTCGTATAAGGCCTGAAGTCACTAATTGAGGTTGACGCTTCCGTATTGCCCGTAGACCATCCACCAAATCACTTCCCATAAGCCGACTTATGATTAGTAATCTGCTGGACACGATATCGTCGTCCAACGTACCGGAGTTTTACGCGTGACTCCTCCTTCTTCTGCTCGTTTGATATTTCGCAGTTGGACTGACAACGATACCGCGCTTGCCGAAGCGTTGTGGTGTGATTTGGAAGTGACTCACTACTTTGGCGGCGCTATGACACGAGAACAAGCGCGTGACCGCCTTGAAATAGAACGTGAACGTGAGAACCGCTTCGGCGTGCAGTACTGGCCGATGTTTCTGCGCGAGACGGGCGAGTATCGAAAAAGGTGTTGTCCGGACTGATCTGATTTCACATTCCTTAATAGAATCAGAAGATTGCTCCGACGACGAGAAGAACAAGACTCGTGAGACCGGCTATCACTCGGATGGCATGAAACTTCATCCAACGATCACGGCGCTGCTGCCAGTTTATCGGCAGTGTGGAAGCCGTCCATGCCACGATTTCTTCGACGATAGGAACCTCAACAAACATCGTGACGACCAGAGCAACGACGAAGAGGGCGAAAGCTGTCGCGTTTAAATAAAAGGTCAATGGCTGCTCGTGGTACGAGAGGAGCAGCACTGGGATGATCGACAAGAGCGCAGCAGGTAATAGGATAGTCATTACGGGCGCTATGTTGCGATTCATCCGATCTACGATCGCGAGAAAGACCTCCGGAGTGAACGTGTACATGGATCGGCTCATAGCAGCCCACGGCCCGTGGAACATTCCAGCGACCAAGGCCGAAGAAACGATGCTGATCAGTTGCCAGGTCTTCATTGCGAACGCCCCATTTAGTTCCATATGCCTTAGGAGTCAAACTCCATCGTTCTCCATGTCTAGCTCTTTAGGTCGAGTGAATTTCGCCTTCGAACTAAATCGTAATCAGCAGTGAGCGCACTGTGAACCACAGGGTTACAGATTTGGGAGGCATGAGGCTGAGATGAATCTCCACTGTCAGGCAGCCAGTTTGGGAGTTCGCTGGAGTGTGCTTACCGCATGTTGAGCAAGTGGATGAAATAACACTTGCCGGTGTGCAGAGATCACATTCCGCTCGTGGAATCTCTTGGCTGCTCCTTCTGCTACACTTCCTCCATTAATGTACAAAACAGCGGTTGTGAGAATGGAAAGCGTTCGAAGCTATCCGCATTCAGGATGCACAATGTCAGTTCCCATAGTAAGGTTCTGGAACGATATCGACACAGTGGGCGAACATCACTA
This sequence comes from Acidobacteriota bacterium, assembly GCA_013285705.1. Taxonomy (GTDB): domain Bacteria; phylum Acidobacteriota; class Terriglobia; order Terriglobales; family Acidobacteriaceae; genus Alloacidobacterium. The sequence continues at coordinate 9,699 of JABDHA010000115.1, read as the reverse complement.
CATTCGAGTTGGACGTTGGCGTGTTATATATCAGCTCAGTCGACGGATCCGAAGACTCGAGGGCTCTTGTGAATTACTACCTATGCGGCCAGCATCAGAGATGTCGTGATGTAGAGATTACGTCTCGACGGCACGCGATTCGCTGCGATGATTGCGGCAAGGGTGTTGAATTTGATGCTGACAATCCTAGTGCCGCCGCAGCTGCAAAAGAGCAAATGCGCAACTTGCCATGTCTCTAGCGATTGTGCAGCCGTCCCCTTCACCTTTCCCGATCCAGGATCCCACAAAATAAAAGTACCAGAACATAGACTATGGACCCGACTGGAAAGTACAACTTGCCGCCGTCGTTCTCGGAAGGAGGAACGAGAGTGACGACCGTAAAGGAAACAACCGAGGAAGCGGTGCAATGCGCAGAAGGCAATTCTTCTCTCTCGCAGATTCAAGCGCAGGCGATCTTTCTATCAAACTATCTTCGTTACGCGTCACTCAAAACTGGACTCGCCTTTTGATGTGAGCCAACGTTTTTGCAGCAAGTGTCATTTATAAGCTCCCCTTTGGTCCAAGCGAGCTGTTTCTGAATAACCTTAGAGGAATTGGTAACCACCTCGTGGGTGGCTGTGGAGTAGCCACGATCTTCGACACACAGACCGGCATTCCATTTAGTCCTACCACGGGCGCAGACAGCAACCACGACGGCGATACTGGCGATCGAGCCGTGGTCGTCTGACCCGTACAGCATCGAGGCGGGAAGTTAATCAAGACCTTTTCCGGTGCTACACCTGTGGTGAATTTCTTTTCCGCTTGCAAACCAGTGATCAAAAGGAGAAGCAAATTGAAAAGCGCAAACAGGTCTTTCCATACCATTGTCGCGATAGGTGTTCTGGCGTTTATCTCGATTGGAGCTCACGCCGCAACCGTCAATCTAAAGCCGACCTGAAGCCGTCCTCTGAGGTTCCACCGCAGGACACCGCCGGCGCGGGTACTTTGACGGGCACACTCGATACTGACACCAACGCGTTCAAATACCACCTTGAGTTCAGGGGGCTAACAGGCCCGGTGGTCGCAGCACTCTTCGCCATCACTCGGAAATCGGCAGAGTAATGATGCATTTGGCCCCGGCTTGCATTTCTTCATCAAACCAAACTTCTCCACCAGTTCGATCGATGACAAGCTTGGTAACGGAGAGGCCAAGGCCGGTTCCACTCTTCGAGGCGGTACTTTGGGCAGCGCTGGTGAAGAAGCGTTCAAAGACTCGCTTATGCTCTCCAGATGCAATTCCTGGCCCCTCATCCTGGAAGGTCATGATCAACTTCGGATTAGGATCTGCCGAACGAGAGTAAGTGATTGCCAAGGTTGAGTTATTGGGAGAGAACTTTAATGCATTATGAAGGACGTTGAGAAGTGCGGTCCGCAAAAGACTGCGATTCGCTCTCACGCCGGATCGCCCAATCAATTCGCCCTCACGGCTGATTGAGATGTGTCGTTCCTCCATGAGGACTTGGAGCAAGCTCAACACTTCATTGACAACCTCTGAGGCGGGAAAAACCGTCTTTGAATTAGCAGACCCCGTTGACTCAGCCTTCGACAATAACAGCAGGCTTTCGATCGTTTCGTTCAAGCGTTCTGCTTCTTCCAAGATGTTGCTTAACGCTTCCTGGTATTCTGCGGAGCCTTGTCCTTTTTCAAGGGCTACCTCGCCGACAGTTCGCAGGGAGGCAATCGGTGTTCGCAACTCATGAGCTGCATCTGCAGTAAACCTCTGTAATTGATTGAAAGCCTGCTCCAATCGATCAAGCACGTGGTTAAATACACGCCCCATCTGGCCCAGTTCATCTTTCGGATTCACGATAATAAGGCGTTGATTCAGATTGCTGGCTGTGATGCCTTCAGCCCGCGTTGCCATCTCCTGGAGTGGACGCAGAGCCCTTTTGGCAATGATCTGACCTGCAATTGCAGCAAGTAGCAATGCTACTGGAATAGCGATTAAGAGTAGTCGTAGGAATTGCAGCATCCGATCGCGCAGAGGAACGAGACTGTATCCCAGCCGAATCAGCATTGTTCGCCCCTGCATGGAATGGATATGGCTGATGACAAACGCGTGCGATCCGTCCTGAAGCTGGACGATGCGTGAATCAAAGTCGGCATCGCCTTCGCCACGTTTGTTCGGTCCGCCGAGCGGCATTCCCCTAAGGGTTGCACTCCGATAGAGCACATTCCCGCTAAGATCACGAACCTCCATCATCCGGTCTACCAGCAAGTGCGATTGTGGCCGTGAAAAGTAATCTTCTCTTAGTTGGAGCCTTCCCAGACTATCGAAGAAGAGAAGTCCTTCCGCTGTGACTACGTCCTGAACTTCGTCATGAAATAGCTGCCGGGTGAGAACGCCGTATTGAAATACGAATACGATCGCAGCATAGATGAGCAGGAGGGCTGCCAGAACGCTCACATACCAGAATGTGAGCCGGCTGCGTAGATTCGTCGGCCGCGGAAATTTCAAACTTGCGGCTCCCTCAGGCTAAAGCCGAGGCCGCGTATGGTTTGTAGAAGCTTTACTTCAAATGGATCATCCAGCTTTTTCCTAAGCCGCGCCATCTGTACGTCGATCACATTATCGAGTGGAGTGAAACGGGAATTCTCCTGCCATACATCCTTCGCCAGCATTTCTCGCGATACTGTCCGGCCGCGATTTTGTGCCAGATACAGCAGGAGATCGAACTCGCGTGCCGTCAATTCCAGCTCTTCGCCATTTCTGGATGCGGTTCTATTTCTTGTATTGATTGATAAGTCTCCAACGACAACGAACGAGCTTGGTGAAGGTGTAAGAAATCTCCGCAGCAAGGCGTCGATACGTGCCGTCAATTCGGGAAAGGAAAATGGCTTACCGAGATAATCGTCCGCTCCGGTTTTAAGTCCTTCCACCCTGTCCTCGACTGTATTGTGAGAGGTGAGGATAAGTACGCGCAAATCCATACCTTCCTTGCGGATTTGTCGGAGGACGTCGAGTCCGTTCCGCTGCGGAAGAGTCAGATCGAGTAGCAGTAAATCAGGTCGAAGCGAGTGCACAAGGAAAAATCCCTCCTCTGCGGAACTTGCTGCGACGACTTCGTATCCTGCAGCTTCGAGACCCGAAACGAGCGCCCCCGACATCTTCCTGTCGTCCTCAATGATCAGGATCTTCGAATGGATTGACACCATGTCTCATATTTTCGCAGCCCGTGCCGGATCGGCAAGTAGGGATACACAAATGTCAGGAAAATGTAAGGCAATGTAAGGAAAGAAAATGCTCCACTGAGGCTAACCAGTCTTCCCTGGTGGTTGGAGGAGCCTTACATTGAATCGGACAATACTCATTGGTTTGCTGTCGTTTTCTACCATCGCGTTCGGCCAAAGCGGAAAGAATACAACCATTCCAGCTGGACTCAAAACACCGACTACGTTACCGATCGTTTTCACAAAAACCATTGCCGCGGATCAGTCACACGTGGGCGATGCAGTCACGGCGAAGACAAGTCAGATCGTACATTTGCCAAATGGTGCGGTTATCCCATCCGGGGCAAAGGTGACCGGGCACGTCGTCTCAGCAAATGGTTTCGCGTACGACAAAACACCCTATGCCCATCAGAAGGCATCCACGCTGACGATCAAATTTGATTCCGTGCAGGTTGGCGAAAGTGCTCTGCCACTTGATGCCACGGTTCGGGCAATGGCCGATCCCATTACGAGCGAGCAGGCGCGTATAAAGTGGGCCACCGACATCGACCCGCAAGGAACCACAACACAAGTTGGCGGAGACGAGGTCACTCCCCGAGTTTCGGAAGTCGTGAATAGCGATGGTGATGTTGTTGAGTACAACAAGCGTGGTGGAGTGTACGCGCACCTGATTGCCAATGGCGGCTGTGACGGCAGCGATGTCGAAGTCTCGATGGGTATCTATTCGGCTTCCGCGTGTGGTTTGTATGGATTCAGCCGCGTGTCGGCAGCGGAACTGGGTTCGCAGACACAGCCATCGACCCTGACTCTCGTGTCGACCCATGTATCTCCAAAGATATGGAAAGACAGCACAGCGTTGCTTGAGGTGTTACCGAGCCAGCAGAACGCCGGATTACGCTAGCCTGCTTTCCAAATCCATTGCTGGAGACCAATACATGCTGGAAAATGGACCGGCCGTTAAGGTCACGATCCATCTGAATCGAGATACTGGTGCAAAAAAGGGCTTTCTCGTCGACGATATTTTCGCATTCCTGCGCAGGAGTGGCATTCAGGGAGCCACCATGCTGCAGGCATATGCCGGATACGGAGCTCGCCGTCAGCCTCATACTACTGGGGCTGGTGACGTAGCAGGCCTCCATCTTCCCGTCATCATTTATTTCACTGAGCAGCAGCAGAAGGTCGATGTGATTCTCGACGAGCTACTGTCGATGGTCACTCATGGACTTGTCGAGGCTCATCCCACAACGGTTCTCAGGAATGTCTCTTCGTCGTCGAAGGTAATTTCCTGATGAGAATTTACTTTTATTTTTTAGCCTGCATGCTTTTTGCATGTGGGCTCTTCCCGGGACCTTCTTTGGCGCAGGTCGCGCCTGCATCTGCCTCGTCGCAAACGCTCAATTTGGCGCAGGCAGAAGCGACGGCGCTGACAAATCAGCCGCGCATGCTGGCCGCGCAACTACGCAGGCAAGCGTATGCAGAGAGAGTACGCGAAACAAAATCAGGGTTATTCCCAACGATTAACTTCAACGCAACCGGCGTCGAGGTGGCCGATACGGGCACTTCAACGGCTGCAGGGAACATCACGACCTCATCTGTTTCGAATCGCTTCGCTTATGGAGGAAATCTGACGCAATTCATCACTGACTTTGGCCGCACAAGTGCCTTAGTGAAAAGTGCTCGATCCTCCGCAGAGGCGCAAAGTGACTTTGCAACTCTGACTCGTGCTCAGGTCCGGTTGAATGTGCGCGAGGCCTATTATCAGGTGCTCGGAGCAGAAGCAGTGCTGCGGGCGGCACAGGCTGCCCAGGCCAACCGCCAGCTTATTTCCCGGCAGGTTTCTGCGCTCGCCCAGAGCGAGCTTAAGTCGACACTCGACGTAACTTTTGCCAGAGTTCTGGAGAGTGAAGCGGAGCTGGCAGTGGTGCGTGCGCAAAGTGCCGTTGCCCGGCAGAGAGCCCAGCTTGCAACTGCAATGGGGTTGCAGCAGCCTGTGACCGCCGTGCTGAGCGATGTGACTCTTCCGCAAAACGAAGCTTTGCCTCCGACTCCCGATGATTTGCTCAAGGAGGCGCAGGCGCAACGTGCCGATCTGAATGCGGCTCAGGCGCAGCAGCGTGCGGCCAGTGAGTTTGCATTGTCCGAGAAGCGACTGAGTTATCCCACGCTCAATGTGCTCGCATCTGCGGGGCAGATTCCGTATCACGATCACACCCTGCACGATGACTATGCTGCGGCAGGCTTCAATCTCAGTATCCCAGTTTTCAACGGAGGGCTTTTTGCGGCACGTCGAAACGAGGCGGACCGCGAGGCAGATGCTCGAGCACGCGACGTGCAGCAAATGCAGCTTGAAGTAGGCGAGCAGGTGCGCGATGCGTGGTATCGCGCCGAGGAAGCCTACCGCAGCATCGACGTGACCAGCCGTCTTTTAGCTGAAAGCAGGGAAGCGCTGCGTCTTGCGCAGGATCGTTATGAAGCTGGACTCGGCAGCATCGTCGAGCTGAATGAAGCACAACTGAATGAGACGTCAGCCGAGGTCACGGCGGCGGATGCGACCTATACCTATCTGACGCGCAGGACCCAACTCGATTTCGTAACAGGACTTCTGAACTGAAAGGCATCTACCGATGGCAAGTTTAAGACAAGCTACCATGCTGGTACTGGTAGCTGCGGCAGTAACCAGTCTTCTTACCGCATGCAGATCTGACACTGAGCAGGCGGCTCCTATCCCTACGGTTCCCGTGGCGACAGCTGGTCCTGCCAGTCTCGAAAACGATCTTGTGCTGACGGCAGAGTTTCGTCCATATCAGGAAGTGGATGTAATGGCCAAGGTCGCCGGTTACGTGAAGGAAATTGGCGTCGATATCGGCGACCATGTGCGGCGCGATTCCATTCTGACAACGCTCGAGGTTCCAGAGATTCAGGATGACGTTGCCAAGGCGAAGGCCGGTGTTGCTGCGGCCGAAGCAAACATCGTCACAGCCCAGGCAGCGATCGCGCGTGCTCATGCAGGTGCGAACATTGCTTCGCTCTCATTCAAGCGCATTCAGGATGTCGCTACACGTGACCGAGGTCTTGTACCCAAGCAAGAAATCGACGTCGCGCAATCGCACGATCTGGAGGCAGCAGCGCAACTGGCAAGCGCAACCTCCGCTTTGCGAGCCGCTCAGGAAACTAAGGCCGAGGCAGAATCAGAATACTCGCGAGCAATTGCCATGATGCAATACGCAACCATTCGCGCTCCATTTACCGGTGTAATCACGAAACGCTATGCGAACACTGGCTCCATGATTCAGGCAGGTATCGCGTCGCAGACTCAGGCTATGCCCGTGGTGCGGCTCGCGCAAAACGATCTTCTGCGATTGATTCTTCCGGTTCCAGTAAGCGATGTCGCCAGCGTTCGAAATGGACAGTCAGTGGAGGTGAATGTCGTCAGCATCGGCCGCACGCTGCGCGGGACAGTCACACGCTATGCCGATTCAGTACAGATGGCCACACGCACGATGGATACAGAAGTGGATGTACCCAATCCGGACGGCTCGCTAGTGCCCGGTATGTATGCGGAAGTGCATCTTCACCTTGCCGCGCGTCCAAATGTACTGAGTGTTCCGATTGACGCAGTCGACGGACTCGGCACAAGTGTGCAGCAGGTGTACGTCGTCCGTGACGGCGTCGTGCACCTCAGGAATGTGAAAACCGGCCTGCAAACGTCGACGCGGGTCGAGATTCTCGACGGCCTCGAAAATGGAGACAAAGTCATTGTCGGACGCCATACCGGATTGTCCGATGGCGAAAAAGTTGAGGCGGTGCCAGCAACGTACGAATCGAGCGCCAGCCATAACTAGCACGCAAATAAGAGAGGAAAACCAGCAGCATGTCGGGATTCTCCATCCGCAATCCATATCTGATTGTTGTGTTGTGCCTGGTCATTATGATTCTGGGTGTAGTCAGTGTCTCGGACATGCCGGTGGACATGTTTCCTCCGATTAACCTGCCGGTAGTTGCAGTCGCCACCTTTTACTCCGGAATGCCGCCTCAGCAGATCGAGACCAACATCACTTACCATCTCGAGCGGCAGTTCACGCTCGCCGCTGGAATTGACCACATGGAGTCGCGGTCACTGCCGGGCGTCAGCCTAATTAAGGTCTACTTTCGTACTGGCACCGATCCCGACGCGGATGCCTCGACCATTTCTTCTCTGGCAATGAGCGATCTGCGGGATATGCCTCCCGGTACGTATCCGCCCATCGTCTTGAAACAGGACGCCTCTAGCATTCCCGTTGCTCTGGTACCTTTGAGCGGCTCCGGACTGAACGAAAGCAAGTTGAAAGATATTGGCCAGAACTTTGTTCGTAACCAGCTTGCTAGTGTACCGGGAGCTTCCGTACCTCAGCCATTCGGTGGTCGCTGGCGCCAGATCATGCTCTACGCCGATCCCTATAAGTTGGAGGCGAATCAACTCAGCCCAATGGATGTTGTGCGTTCGGTGAATGATGCCAACGTCATTTTGCCTGCCGGCGATGTCCAGATCGGGCGCTATGACTATGACATTTATACAAACTCCATGCTGAAGGGCGCTTCCGATATCGCACAGGTTCCAGTCAAGATGGTGGGACAGTCGCCGGTTCGCGTTGGAGACGTAGCCACTCCGCAGGATTCGTTTGGACTGCAGTACAACATTGTGCGCGTGAACGGCCAGCGTGCCGTGTACCTGCCTATCTTCAAGGCAGGCAGCGACTCGAATACCATCGCGATCGTAGATGGTGTTCAGGCAACCCTGAAAAAGCTCTTTGATGTACCGGCAACACTCAATAGCCGAGTAGTCTTCGATCAATCGCGGTTTGTAAAAACGGCGATCGAGACATTGCTCCACGAAGGTGGAGTTGGCCTGTTTCTGACCTGCCTGATGATTCTCATCTTTCTTGGCAGTATGCGGGCTACCATAGCCGTCTTCTTCTCGATTCCGCTGTCTCTGTTTGCCACGTTCTTCGTGCTGAAACTAACTGGCAGTTCAGTGAACAGCATGGTGCTGGGCGGTCTGGCTCTGGCTCTTTCGCGCCTCATCGATAACTCGGTCGTCGTGCTCGAAAATATCTTTCGTCATCTCGAAGGCGGTGAGTCGCCGGTTGTTGCTGCGGAAAAGGGCGGCCGAGAAGTGGCTCTTCCGGTTCTTGCGGGAACACTGACGACAGTAGTCGTTTTCTTTCCCGTCACGATGCTCTACGGCGTCAGCAAGTTTCTCTTCTCAGCGCTGGCGCTTGCAGTTGTCATTTCGCTTTTCGCGTCTTACTTCGTGGCGCTCACAGTCGTGCCGCTCTTCTGTGCCAGGTTTATCAAAAGCGCGCACGGAGATGTCGTTCACGAATCAGCCGAAGAAGAACATGCGGTCGCGCCTTCGTCGACTGTGCATACGCCGGGCGTATGGACGCAATTCAACATGAAATTTACCGCAGGCTTCGACTACATGCTCCATCGCTACGATGAACTAGTAGCAAAAGTCCTCGACGCTCCACGAGCAACGCTCGCAATCTTTGCCATCTTCTTCTTTGCCAGTTTGTTGCTTTTCCCCCTGTTGGGGTTGTCGTTCTTTCCGCGGACTGACGCGGGTCAATTCGTCATCAATTTCAAAGCTCCATCCGGTACAAAACTCGACGCAACCGAAGACGAAGCGGCAAGACTGGAAGGCATTGTTCGCCAGATCGTTTCAAAACACGATATGGGCATGACGATCACGAATATCGGCGTCGATCCTGGCTTCTCTGCGCTGTTTTCATCGAATTCGGCCATGCATACAGGTTTCACTCAGGTGGCACTTACACCAAACCACGAGGCTAGCAGTTTTCGGTACATCGATGAAGTGAAGCGGGCTGTAACCCGCGAGATGCCTGAACTGCAAGCCTTCTATTCATCAGGCAGCCTCGTAGATGGCGTGCTGAATATGGGCGCGCCAGCGCCGATCGATGTTCGCGTTGCCGGAAATGACGTCAAAGCTGACTATAAGGTTGCGCAACAGCTTGCGACCCAAATTCGCGCTGTTCGCAGCGTCGCCGATGTCTACATCCCACAGGATATCGACTATCCTTCACTCCGCATCTCTATCGACCGAACGCGTGCCAGCGAACTCGGTTTAACAGAAAAGGAAGTTGTCTCTAACCTCATTACAGCGCTTACCTCTAACCAGATGATTGCGCCGAGCATCTGGATCGATCCGAACAGTGGCAACAACTACTTCCTGACGGTGATGTATCGGGAAGGCCAAGTGAAATCTCTCGATGATCTCAGGGCGATTCCCTTGCACGGCGAAAATGTCACCCAGCCGACACGCCTTGATATGGTGGCGAACATCGAGCGTTTCGAAGCTCCAACAGAAATGGATCACACGCAGATTCGCCGTGTCATGGATATTTACGTTCGCCCGCAAACGGAGGATCTGGGCCGGCTTGCGAAAAGCATTCAGGCGATTGTCGATTCCGCACACCCTCCTCATGGAAC
>JABDHA010000114.1 GCA_013285705.1 Acidobacteriota bacterium | reverse complement strand
ATTTAGACAATCAGTACAACAGTGAATTTGCAGATCGGCTTTCTCACGATTCGAATTTTCGACATCCCACTATGCTCGCCATGGGACGCTTCGAGCCTGTTCAAGTTTTGGTGTTCGTGAAGAGCGCACTTGTGTGCCGTACAGCCTCGGGATCTTCGATTGGACAATAGCGAGCCACTCGGATTGTAAACGTTGCATAACGCTTAGCTGATCGAACGCTACCATACACCTGAAAATGTCTTGAGAATACAACTTTGTGATGTTTTGGCATAACCATTCGTATTTCAAATAAAAATGCTTAGCTATTTGAGCTTATTATTTGTAACACTGCAGGCCCTTGAGGGGAAGGCTGAGGCAATGGAGGAAAGAAATAGATGACGCATAATATTCTTAGGCCTCGATCGAATCCAAATCTCCTATCGATTGTAATACCGTGCTATAACGAAGAAGAGATAGTACCCCTGCTGCTTCCGCGTCTTACCATCTTTCTGGATGAATCCCCCTATCCGTGCGAAGTAATCGTTGTAAACGATGGGAGCTCCGATCGAACAATTGAACTTCTTTCAGATTGCTGCAACACAGACAAGCGCATAAAGGTGTTGAGCCTATCGCGCAATTTCGGTCATCAGTATGCAGCTACGGCCGGAATTGATCATGCGACAGGAGACGCAATTGTTTTGATCGATGCGGACTTGCAGGATCCTCTGGAAGTGATCCACCAGATGGTAGATCAATACCGCAACGGCTACGATGTAGTGTGTGGTCAACGCGTGACCCGTTCAGGAGAGAGCGCGTTCAAGAAATTTACCGCTTGGTGTTTCTATCGCGCAATGCGGGTATTTTTTCTGAAAAGCTTGCCTCAGGATGTTGGTGATTTTCGCTTGATGTCGAGGAGATGCGTTGAAAGCCTCGTCATGATGCCTGAGCTTCATCGCTTTCTACGGGGGATGGTCGCCTGGGTGGGCTATCCGCAGACCTGCGTGCGCTACGAGCGTCACGCGAGAGCGGCTGGAGTTACGAAGTATCCGCTTCGAAAGATGGTGCGGCTGGCTTGGACAGCCGCAGTCTCATTTTCTGCACTGCCTTTGAAGATCAGCTTTTTAGGCGCAGGAATCATGACGCTTTTGGCAATCGAAGAAGCTGTTCGTGCGCTTTTTGCGTATTTTTCTGGGAAAACCGTTCCGGGGTGGACCTCATTGATGGTTGTCTTTTGTCTGAGCAACGCGGCCCTCATGATTGCGGTCGGTATCCTTGGAGAGTATGTTGGCAGAATTTACGAAGAGGGCAAGGGCCGGCCGCTGTACCTGGTTGCAGAAAAGTGGAACCTTGGGTCCGTGGATAATGCTCCGGTGGCGAGGTCACAGAATTCGTTAGCCGACAATGAAAAACTCGATGTTATCAGCATAGTTCATACGGAAGATTTAGTAACCAGTCGGCAGTAGAGAAGATCTATATTCACTTGCACTATACGTATCAACTGTAATTTGCATGGATACATGCAAGAAGTTTGTTGACGGTTTGCTGACGCGATGGGTCGCATATGATGCGCCATACAAAATTACCCCAGGAGATTAGATTTCGAGGACATATAGCAGAATTAGACGGATTACGTGCTCTTGCTGTAATGCTCGTACTACTGGTTCATTTCGGTCCGCATGCATCTATCGGGTCCCTGGTGTGGAAGATAGAAAGCATTGGCTGGATAGGGGTGGACCTTTTTTTTGTACTAAGTGGCTTCTTGATAACTGGGATTTTATTAGATACACGCGAAGAAAAGCTGTATTATAAAAATTTTTATCTTCGAAGAGCTTTACGCGTGTTCCCCTTGTATTATGTCGTTATTGTTCTGGGACTTGCGATACAGATAGCGTGGCATAACGAGTCCATCATCCATAACCTCTACGAAACATCCTGGTTTGTTGTCTACCTGGGCAATATTCACGCTGTATTTAAAAATCACCCACCTCTTGCAACCTTTTTAGGACCTTTTTGGTCGCTGCAAATCGAGGAGCAGTTTTACCTGATATTTCCGTTCTTAGTAAGGAATTTGAGACAAAAAGCTCTCTTTTGGATGCTTGTCTGCGTGGTTGTTCTATCAGGGCCTTTACGTTGGGGCCTTTATTTATTGAGCCCTCATCGAGAGCTCTTGCAATACACTACATTGCCTTGTCGAATGGATGGTCTAGCTCTTGGGGCTTTATTAGCCTTACGCGTTCGAATGAGTCAATGGCGGATTCGACCCGCGACTGTGACTCTTCGAGCAGCCGGACTATTAAGTGGGCTATTTATTTATCTTTCATGGGGCGGTTATGTTTGGTCAACTCCAAGAATCCGTACTTTCGGCTATTCGATAGCCGCATTAGCATTTGCGTCGGCCCTGTTATGGGTACTCCGCTTTCGCGGTGGATGGCAAACGGGCTGGCTCAGAATTGCCCCACTTCAATATCTGGGAAAGATTTCATATGGTATTTATCTTCTTCAGGCTCTGATATTTATGTTAATTCGCAAAATATCGACTCATTTCGGGATAAAGTTATTTGTCGAAGGCGATTGGCATAGTACGACATGGACGCATTTTCTCCTACTTGTCGTGATAATTGTGTTATCAGCCTCTTTATCGTGGTGTTTTCTAGAACGTCCTATCTCTAAGTTAAAAGATCGATTGTCTTTCGGGTATCGTGTGACCCGCTGGGATAAACCGCCATCTGGGCATGAACTCCTCCCGACTGCAGAGTGAGCTTCAGAAGTTGGGAATATGCTGCTTGAGACATTTTGCCGCCTTCGGTCAATCGCGCGTTGTTGGTGGAGAGTGCCGGTATTCTCCTGTTATTGCCCGCATTTTTATCATGGTAGAAGGTTCATAAGCTTTGTTGGGCCTATGTGTCTGGGACAGAAACAACTCAAGAGCAGGTCATGTTGATATGGTGGGCTTGGACTAGCCTTAGAGCATTGAGGTCCGGAGTTTTATTTTTGTGGGTGCTGGTTTCGATAGTTGTTTTAGACGGCTGCGCTAAAATTGTTCCTCTAAATGTCTCTTTTGCCCAGTCTGCTTCGACGGTTCAGGCCTATGACTTTGTGGAGGTCACGGCGTCGGTCTCAAGGCCTCGCGCTAAAAATCCATTTACTGATGCGACGCTAAGTGGCTGGTTCGAATCGGCGGACGGAAGCAAGAGGTGGCCGGTAGAAGGTTTCTGCGATTCGGGAGATGGAAGCGTGTTCCGAATCAGATTCATGCCTCCCGCTGCCGGCGACTATCGATATTTTGTTGAATATCGGCAGAATCACACAAGTAAAATCTCAAGTGGGAAGTTCTATGCCTCGGATGGGCATCGTCGCGGTCCCATTCGCATTGATCCACAGTACCGTTGGCATTTCATCTGGGAGGGAACTGGAGAGCACTACTTTTTTAATGGAACTACTGCATTTTGGTTGATGGGGTGGAAGGACGACAACGTCATTCAGTCGGCGATCGAGAGACTTCACAAACTAAAAGTCAATCGAATCCGGGTGACAATTGCGGGACGTTCCAACTTGTTTTATGGCGAACCTGTGATGAATGGCCCTAACTGGACACTGTTCATAACTCCATGGCCAGCAGAACATGCCGAAGATGTTTTCCACCCGGGTTTCAATTACCAGCGCTTTGATGTTTCTTATTGGCAGAAACTTGACAGAGCCTTACGATATGCGCGCGATAGAGACATGATCATCTCGCTGGTGCTGGACATGAATGACGGTCGTGCTCATCCGGAAGCTGGCAGCGCGGATGAGTATCGATTTATTCACTATGCGGTTGACAGGTTCGGGGCATATTCGAATATTACCTGGGATCTCGGCGATGATCTGGATGGTTATCGAGGCAGATGGTGGACCCACCATACCGGAACCTTGATTGAGAACTGGGACCCATATCATCACCTTGCTACCAGTCATCCATTACGCAACATTCACCAGGACCGAACCTCTGACTGGTTTGGTTTTACTTCGTTTCAAGAATGGTGGACAAATCAACACTCCTTTATGCTGAGTGAGCGCAAAGAGCAGGAAGAGACAGGTCGAATCATACCGCAAACAAATGAGGAGTACGGCTATGAGGACTCGTTGGTGACATGGGAGCCACCGTGGCCCGGCGAATCTGCAGATATTTTGCGACGGACGGCTTGGGGAATTGCCATGGCCGGAGGCTACCAGACCACAGGTGAGACCGCGAAGCGCGGGACAAATGTATGGCCGGATACAGGTGGTGGCTGGATGAACGGCCGGGGTGACGACTCGATGACCATGCTTAAAGGTTATGAGCATATGGTCGATTTTTTTACCAGCTTCGACTGGTGGAGGATGGATCCTCATGACGAGTTCGTCACAGAAGGCGACTACTGCCTTGCGGAATCAGGTAAGACATATGCCATTTATCTTCCCAAAGGTGGTAGTGTGCATGTCAAACTCCAACCAGGAAGCTACACTGCAAGCTGGTTTAATGCGATGACTGGTGAATGGATTAACTTACGGAATATCGAGGTGGGAACCTCGTGGACTTCACCTTTATCTCCGGGAGCCGGCGATTGGGCTCTTCTGCTGCAACGGGTGTCAGCGTAACCCTTCATGGTGGAAAGGCATATCTCGGCAATAAAGAATGAAAGCATAGTTTGTAGTTACGCTAAACATTAGTTCCGAACATAAGATTCAGCAATAACGTTTATCAATATAGCGGAGGGGTATACATAGTTTCTTTCCTGGGAAAGAATTATGTATACCCCTCCTTTTTTGTTTTTAGAAAACAGTTTATGGGATTGTTACGCTGATCACATTCGACGGGCTACTCTCCACACCTGATGAATCAACGCTTTTCACCTCATAACTGTAGGTCATTCCACTTTGGACAGTGCTATCCACATACGTTGTCTGGGTACCCATGGAGGAGTTCAGCAATTGGTATGCGGAGCCGCCACCCACTGCACGATAGATGTTATAGCCAGTAACTGGAACAGGGGAATTGCTAGGTTCGCTCCAGCTTAGATCAACCTGATGTTGTTCTCCTCCGCCAGTGCCGCTAAGACTAACAGTCGCGGTGGGGTTCGTGGACGAGTTGCTGGTGACGGTCAGCTTACCGGTGAAAGCACCCGTGGCTGCGGGTTTGAACTGCACAGTAAGAGTGACCGACTGTTTCGGATTCAGCGTGACCGGGAAGGGGGCGCCGGATACGGTGAAGCCTGTACCTGACACTGTTGCTGCGTTGATCGTCAACGGGCCCGTTCCGCTCGAGGCCAGGGTGACAGACTGCGTCGAGGAAGAATCGACCGTCACGTTGCCGAAACTCAAGCTGGAGGAACCGAGTGTCAACTGCGGTGTTGTGGACGCGCCGGTGCCGCTGAGGCTAACGACTGCAGTTGGGTTCGTGGATGAATTGCTGTTGATGGTGAGCTTGCCGGATACTGCTCCCGCCGTTGTGGGCTTGAACTGAACAGTGAGCGTAACGGCCTGCTTCGGATTCAGCGTGACCGGGAAGTTGGCGCCCGAGACAGTGAAACCAGTACCACTGATGGCAGCAGTATTGACTTGTACTGGACCGGTGCCGGTCGATGTCAAGATTACGGACTGAGTCGCTGAAGAGCCTACAGTCACGTCGCCGAAGCTCAGGCTCGCCAGGTTGACTGTCAACGTCGGCGTAGCTGCCGTCGTGCCGGTGCCTGCGAGTGCGACAGCCGCCGTGGGATTCGTGGATGAATTGCTATTGATGGTGAGCCCCCCCGTAGCAGCGCCCGATGTTGTGGGCTTGAATTGCACGGCAAGCGTGACTGCCTGTTTTGGATTCAAGGTGACCGGGAAGCTCGCGCCGGAAACCGTGAAGCCAGCGCCACTGATGGCAGTAGCATTGACTTGCACCGGAGCGGTTCCAGTCGAAGCTAGAGTGACAGCTTGAGTTGCGGAAGATCCTACGGAGACATTCCCGAAGCTCAAGCTGGCTGGATTGACTGTCAATGTTGGTGTAGTTGACTCCGTGCCGGTGCCAGTAAGGCTGATTGTAGCGGTAGAGCTAGAAGATGAATCACTGCTGAGTGTGAGCTTGCCGAGTGCTGCGCCAGAGGCCGTAGGCCTAAACTGGACGTTGAGCGTAACCACCTGCTTTGGACTCAGTGTGACAGGGAAGCTGGCGCCAGAGACAGTGAACCCAGTGCCACTGATGGCAGCAGCTGTGACCTTCACTGGAGCGGCTCCAGTCGAAGCTAGAGCGACAGATTGAGTCGCTGAAGAGCCGACTGTTACATTGCCGAAGCTCAAGCTACCCGGGTTAACCGTGAGGGTCGGTTCAGCCTCGGTCGTGCCCGTGCCACTGAGGCTGATCGCTGCGGTGGGGTTAACAGATGAATTGCTGACGATGGCCAGCTTGCCGGAGGCCGCCCCCGAGGTTGTGGGCTTAAATTGCACAGTGAGCGTAACTGTCTGCTTCGGATTTAAGGTGACAGGGAAGCTGGCGCCAGAGACCGTGAAGCCGGCACCACTGATGGTGGCAGTAGTAACTTGCACCGGAGCCGTTCCAGTCGAAGCCAGGGTGACAGACTGAGTCGCTGATGAGCCGACTGTCACATTGCCGAAGCTCAAGCTACCCGGGTTCACTGTGAGTGTTGGCGTAGTCTCCGTCGTGCCCGTGCCACTGAGGCCGACTGCAGCCATGCTGCTAGTCGAAGAGTTGGAGCGAATTTCGAGTGTACCCGTCGCTATACCAGTCTTTTTCGGTGTGAAGTGTACCTGGAGCGTGATCGTCTGTTTCGGATCTAAGGTGAGCGGGAAGCTTGCGCCGGAAATTGTGAAACTTGTGCCACCGGTCACGGCTGCAGAGGTGATTTCCACCGGCTCTGTTCCGGTCGATGTCAGGGTGACAGGCTGAGTCGATGTGGAACCCACCGTAACGTCTTCAAACGTCAAGCTACCCGGGTTAACCGTTAGCTGTGGACTACTGGTCGCCGCAGACGTGCCCGTACCATTTAGGCTGACTCCAGCTGTGGGGTTAGCAGCCGAGTTACTGCTGATGGTGAGATTGCCAGAGACCGCGCCTACGGCTGTGGGCTTGAACTGCACAGCGAGCGTGATCGCCTGTTTGGGATTCAAGGTGACCGGGAAGCTGGCGCCGGAGAGGGTAAAGCCCGCTCCGCTGATGGCAGCCGCAGTGACTTGCACCGGCGCCGTTCCGGTTGAGGTGAGAGTCACGGTTTGATTTGCTGAAGAACCCACCGTCAGATTGTCAAAGCTTAGTCCAGTAGGATTGACCGTCAACTGCGGCGTAGTGGTCGTACCAGCATTTGCATCGGTACCTGAGCCGCTGATTGAGCTTTCTACAAGTTGTCTCCCTGAGGAGTCCATTGCTGAAAATGTTCCGGAGTAACTAGTGGCGCTGACAGGTTTAAATCCTATCTGAACGACATAACTTGCGCCTGGAGCGATGACGATAGGGAGAGTGCCCTGGCTGTTGATGGAAAAGGTCTGGCCGTCCACATTCAATGAGGAGACATTTACTGTGGCTGCGCTTTGATTGAGAAGCGAAATCTTGGTATTGGCCGCTTGTCCAACGGGCACATCTCCAAAATTAATTGTGCTCGGTGAGATAAGTAAACTACCTGCTGACGATCCGTTTACAGAGTATCCGCAACCTAGAATGCCAGTTACGAAAAAGCAGAACAGCAAAATGACAGCGCTCCACCGGCCCATCGTTGCAAGATGGACCGCGCGAATATGCATGCGGAATGAGTTCTGTTGGGGGTGGTTGTTGCAAGCAAGAGCGACAACGGGCACGCTTTCGGGGTCCACGGGGGAAGGAGCGATCATTGAAAACAAAGTTCACCTCTGCAAGTCGTGCTTTTCGAGGCAGATTAAAGAATGAGTTATTACGATGTGGGGTTGGGCCCCCCGCAGTCCGGCTGACTTAGATAAATATCTGGCTGCAGTAGGCCCATACCCGTCATTTTCGTTTCGGAGAATTGCGTTATGGAACGGTTACAGTTACCTCATTCGACGGACTACTTGTGACACCCGAAGAATCGACGCTTTCCACCTCGTAACTGTAGGTCGTTGCACTTTGTACCGTGCTATCCACATACGTTGTCGGTTCATAGACTGAGGAATTCATGACTTGGAATTTGCCTCCACCTGTAGCCCGGAGAATGTTGTAGCCACTCACCGGAACAGGCGAACTGCTAGGCGCGCTCCAGTTCAGATCGACCTGATGCTGTTCGGCCGATGTGCCCGTGCCATTGATGCCAACAGACGTGTCGGGGTAATGGGTCGAATTGCTGATGATAGTCAGCCTGCCACTGTCCACACCCGCCGTTGTGGGTTTGAACTGTACAGTCAGCTTAACCGCCTGCCCGGGAGTACTCAGTGTGAGCGGGAAGCTTGCGCCGGAGACCGTGAATCCTGTACCCGACGGCGTTACGGAGTCGACCGTCGCCGCGCCTGATCCGGTCGAGGTGATGGTGAAAGACTGCGTCGAGGAAGAACCAACCGCCACGTCGCCGAAGCTCAAGCTGGAGGCACTCAGTGTCACCTGCGGCGCAGTGGAACCTCCTGTACCCGTGCCACTGATGCCAACAGACGTGTTGGGGAAATAGGTCGAATTGCTGATGATTGTCAGTCTGCCACTGTCCACGCCCGCCGTTGTGGGTTTGAACTGTACAGTCAGCTTAACCACCTGCCCGGGAGTATTCAGTGTGAGCGGAAAGCTTGCGCCGGAGACGGTGAACACTGTACCTGACGGTGTTACGGAGTCGACCGTCACCGGACCTGATCCGGTTGAGGTGATGGTGAAAGACTGTTTCGAAGAAGAACCGACCGCCACATCGCCGAAGCTCAAGTTGGAGGCACTCAGTGACACTTGCGGCTCGGTGGTAGCAGCCGCAGCGATTGCTGAGCCGCCGATGAAACATCCGACCAGCAGTATGAGAGCGCCGCACCATTTGGTGGCGGCATGACGAAATACGCGAATATGGTTGTTGGACGAACCTGGTTGTGGACTATCGCTATATGCAAGGACACCGACAGGTATGCCTTCGGGGCCCAGGGGGGGAGGAGCGAAATTTGAAAACACACTACACCTCTGCTAAAAGTGCTTTCCTAGGCAGATTAAGGATGAGAGTTATTGCGATGTGAGGTTGGGATTCCGCAGTCCGGCTAACTTGAATAGATAACTGTCTAGCTGCAGTAGGCCCATTTGGTGGAACAAACCCGAGATAAGACTCTCAATAAAATGAAACGTTTGAGTGTCAACCGGGACCAAATTAAGGTGAAGTTGCTCTGCAGCTCAACGGGACAGCAACTTAGGGAGAGCGCGATCAGGGCAACGCTCCGTGGACGAACCTAAAATTTTTTCCTGCTACCAGGAATGACTAATTTTAAAGTATTTAGTTGATAAAACAAGTGTACAACAAATTTTGTTCAGTGTCGTTTTTATAGCAAAACGTCCACTGCATTTCAAGCTGTCATCCTAGACGATCATCGCGTACTTTCGTCTACGCTTGCAGTGATTATTTATAAATTCATCGTAGAGAAATAAAGTCGACGCGACATGGAAACTAACCCCCTTCGCGAATTGTACGCAGTGCCGGATAGAGCCGTCGAAATACTGTATATCCGCTGGCATAGCTCGGCACCTGCGCTGCATCGGGAGCAATCTGCTCGGCCACGTGGATTGCAGTCGCACACGCGGCGTCCGTATCAGCCCACGCGCCCACTCCAACTCCAGCGAGTAGAGCCGCACCAAAGGCTGCGCCTTCTTCGGCAACCAGAACGTCACATGGATATCCGTAGATATTCGCCTGGATCGACCGCCACAAAGGACCGCGCGCACCGCCGCCGCCTAGCCGCACACCCTTCACCGGGATGCCGAGTTCAGCAAAAAGGGTGAACGTGTCTTTGAGTGAGTAAGCTACGCCCTCAAGCACCGCGCGCGCAAGATGGCCACGTGTATGCGACGCCGTAATTCCATAAAACATTGCCGTCGCCTGCGAATCGAGATGCGGCGTGCGTTCGCCCAGCAGGTACGGAGCCCACAACAGCCCTTCACAGCCTGCGGAAACCTGCTCTGCCTCGGCAGTGAGCGTGTCATAAGAGGCAGCGGGAGCAATAACATCCCGCAGCCAGCGCAATGACAGACCTGCTGCCTGTGTCACGCCCATCACATGCCAGCGTCCGGGAACAGCGTGGCAGAAGGTGTGCAGCCGGCCCAGTGGATCTTTTGTCGGAGCCGCCGTCGCCGCGAACACCACCCCCGAAGTCCCGATCGTCGCCGACACCGAACCCGGCTGCAGAATACCCATGCCCACCGCGCCCGCGCCCTGATCGCCTGCGCCCGCAACTACAGGCGTACCAGCGACAAGTCCAGTCGCCTCAGCAGCTTCAGCGGAAATCTTCGCGCAAACTTCTGGCGACTCGAAGAGCTGCGGCAGCCACGCCTCATCAATCCCGGCAACGCGGGCCACCTCAGAAGACCATCGCCGATTCGCTACATCCAGCAGCAGCGTACCCGATGCCTCCTGGACATCCATTGCATACATGCCAGTCAGGCGGAAGCGTACGTAATCTTTCGGGCAGAGAACATGCGCAATGCGAGCAAAAATTTCCGGCTCATGATCGCGAACCCAAAGCAGCTTCGTCAGGGTAAAGTTTGGCAGCGCAGGATTGCACGTCAGCTCGATCAGCCGCTCGCGCCCCATGCGTTCATGCAGCCAATCGCATTGCGCATCCGTCCGCTGATCGCACCAGATCAGCGATGGCCTCAGCACTTTGCCATCTGCATCGAGCATTACTGCTCCATGCATCTGCCCGGTCAGCCCAACAGCGCCAATCGCAGAAGGCGCGGTCCCAGTTGAGGTCAGCACATCACGAATTGCAATCTGTGCTGCCCGCCACCAATCTTCCGGATCCTGCTCTGCCCATCCTGGGTGCGGGCTGCGAAACGGAGCATGCTCACTTGCTGCTGACGCCACCACCTGACCATTCTCGTCAATTAAGACAGCGCGGGTGCCGCCCGTACCGATATCCAACCCAAGAAGATTCACCGGAAGTCCTTTACTAAACCGAATTACTGGATTGAATTAATGTATCACCGGCAGTGCTGGTCCGGCCTCCCATGTGTTTTCTGCATTCAATTCGGGCGCCGTCATGAATGTAGCTATGCAGTTACGCGTGGTATCCTGCGCCTGCATACATAACAGGTATGGGACATCACTCTGCCCGCAATGCAGTCAGTGGATCGATGCTCGCTG
>JABDHA010000113.1 GCA_013285705.1 Acidobacteriota bacterium | reverse complement strand
TGAGGGTATCGACCTGATAATCCATCACCAGCAGCATGGCGCTCCGCGGATCGATGTGCGAGAGCTCAGGCATGGGTTTTCTCCTTGCAGATGATGAGTGTTCTTACGATGTGCCGCTGACATGCTCGCTGAGCATCTCCAGGCTGGGCTTGTTGCAAGGTATTTTGCAATGACTTGGACCCAGCTTGTGTTTGGACTCTTCGGTCCGATCATACTAACGCGGATATTTCCCCAAAGGCTCTGAGGAAACAAGCGCCACCAGTCAGAGAATTCGTTGAGACGGCTTACGCTCCGCTTTCCCCACGTCAGCGAATGAGCCAAAAAAAAAGCTAAAGCAGGAAAACAGCTGCAAGAACAATTATCACGAGTGCGCAGAGCACGAACATCAGATATGACCTCGGGTAGTTCTCAGTAACGCTTCTCACTTGCGGTCCTCCTTCGACCGGTTGTGCGCGGGGCCGGGAGTGTCCTTTCCCCTCCACTCGGTTGTATCAGGCATCGCGATCCTTCCGTCTCTCTGATCAATCTTTACATACAATACGTTTTCAGATACAGTATGTCTTTGTAGAGATGCCGACGCCGCCAATGCGGATATAGATGTGCGAGCCGTGGGCATTGAGGTGCTTGAGCAGAGAAAGCTGTCGGGGACCGGCGTTGGCCAACATGCCGTTGAGTCCGGGAAGCATTCCACGTTCGCTTAGGACACCGATATCGTAGAGCGGAGCCTCAATAGCTGTGAGCATGTTACGAACTGTGGATTCGGTTAGCGCTCGCCCCTCAAGCGGGAGAGCCTTCGGCATCGCAAAATTATGCAGCTTAATGCTGTTGCTGGTCGTCGCGACGACTGCATCCCGGGCGCAGGTGATGTCACCAAATTACGGAAGTGTTCCCAGCGGCCCCGCCACCAACGAAGTCTTGCGCCTCACGCTGAGCGAAGCTATCAATCTGGCCGTGCGCTACAATCTGGGGGCAATCGAGAGTGACGAGAATTCCAGGGCGGCTCGCGGGCAACGGCTGCTCGCGTTAAGCCACCTCCTTCCCCAGGTAAGTGCGGGGATTAATGAGAACGTTGACCAAGTAAATCTCACAGCCTTGGGCCTCGGTGCAATCAAGATACCCGGCGTCCCTGCTGTTGTTGGCCCGTTCAGTTACAGCACGGCGAGTGCAAGTCTTAGCCAAACCTTGTTCAGCTACGAATCGATCCAGCGCTTCCGTGCTGCCCGCACCTCCGAGCAGGCCGTCCAGCTCAGCTACAAAGACACGCTCGACGTAATTACGCTCACCGTGGGCAACGCTTATCTGCAAGTCATCGAAGCCAGCTCCCGGATTGAAGCCGAAGAGGCGCAAGTGCAGAATGCAAGGGCTCTTTACGATCAGGCGGTAAATGAGTTCCAGGCCGGTACAAGACCACGGATCGACGTGACTCGGACAGAAGTTCAGCTTCACACCGAAGAGTACAACCTGAGCGTTGCACGGAACAACTTCGCAGTCGCGAAACTCACCCTCGCCCGCGCCATCGGATTGCCTCTTGGCCAAACCTTCGAGATTGCGGATCAACTTCCGTACGCGGACATCCACCCGCCTACCGTCGAAGACGCCCTCAAGATGGCTTATGACTCGCGCAATGATTTCCGCTCGGCTCTCAATTCGGAGAAATCAGCCGAGCAGGGGCTATCTGCCGCCAAGGGCGAACGTTACCCGGTTGTGGCTGTAAGTGGTGATTACGGCGACCAAGGACCAACGTTCGGTCAGTCCCACGGAATCTTCAGTTTCCAGGCGGGGATCGATGTACCGGTCTACACCGGTGGCCGGATCAAAGGCGACATAACCCAAGCGGAAGCGACTCTGCACCAGAGGAAGGCGGAAGCAGAGAACATCCGCGGGCAAATTGACTACGACGTTCGCACTGCATTTCTCAATCTGAATGCGGCCAGGGAGCAAGTTGACGTCGCTCATCAGAATGTGGGCTTGGCCAACGACAACGTTGCTCGTTCCAAGGAACGCTTTGCGGCAGGCGTCACCGACAGCGTCGAGGTGGTGCAGTCCGAGCAGTCCCTGGCCAGCGCCAACGACCAATACATCACCAGCCTCTACAGCCACAATCTCGCAAAACTGGCACTCGCTCGTGCCCTCGGTATTGCGCGAGGCAGTTTTAGCCAATATCTCGGAGGACGCTAAATGTCTGTACAACAGACGGAGTTCAAGGAAACAAATTTCACTCCGCTGGCGACGGCGAAGCCAGAACTGACCGACGAAAAACAAAAGAAGCAGGGGATCCGCCGGGTTTTTAACGAACATCCAGTGGGCGCTCGGGCCACAGCGTTGCTGCTACTCGCCATTGTGATCGTAGCTGGAGTGCTCTTTTTGCGGAATAGCCTGGCGTGGGAGTCGACTGACGACGCACAAGTGAATGGCCACATCATGCCGTTGAGCGCGCGGATCAATGGATACGTGCTCGAAGTTCCAGCGATCGAGGGACAACTTGTGCATGCTGGTGATGTGCTCGTGACCATCGATCCTAAGGACTATAAGATCGCGCTAGAGCAGGCCCGGGCGACGTTCGAGGACGCGCAGGCCAGTGCCGCAAGTTCTCACATCAACATACCGATCATCTCCGTTACCACGCAAAGCAACGTCGATTCAGCAAGTACTGCGGTGGCAAACGCGGAGGCCGGATTTAAGGCTGCCGAGCAGAATCTCGAGTCTGCGAAAGCCGTTGTGGAACAAGCCGAGGCGAATGCGGCGAAGAGCGACGCGGATCTGGTACGCTACGAACAACTAGTCGCCAAGGAAGATATTTCACATCAGCAGTACGATCAAGCAGTCGCCGCGGCCAAAGCAAATCGATCCGGCGTCGTGTCAGGCCGAGCGAATGTACAGGCGGCTGAACAAGCAGTGCGTCAGGCACAAGGAAAGCTCTTGCAGGCGAGAGCCGATTTACGCAGCGCTCAGACCGCACCACAACAGGTTTCGATGACCCTCGCGAAGGCAGACGCAGCCGATGCCCAGGCGCGAGAACGCCAGGCAGAGCTCGATCAAGCAGACCTCAACCTCAGCTATACAGTCGTTCGTTCTCCAGTCACAGGAATTATCGGTAAGAAAACTGTCGAAGTAGGCCAGAACGTTGGCATCGGGCAGGAATTGGTAGAAGTAGTGCCGCTCGACGATGTCTGGGTTACGGCCAACTTTAAAGAAACACAACTTGCCCACATGCGGCCAGGGCAACCCGTCGAAATCAAGGTGGACGCCTACGGCCGCACATGGAAAGCATATGTAACCAACATGGGGGCCGGCGCAGGCTCGGTGTTCAGCCTGTTACCTCCCGAGAACGCCACTGGAAACTACGTAAAGGTTGTGCAGCGGGTACCAGTGCGCATCGATTTTGATCGCTCTGCGGGACCGGACTTCAACGCGGAAGGACTGCTGAAGCCCGGCTTGTCCGTTGAACCCGAGGTGAGGGTGCGATGAGCACTGCCGGATCTGGTGCCGCCGGAGAGGATCTCTGGCAGCCCAAAGTCAACCCCTGGATCATTGCGGCTGCGGTTTCACTGGCCGCGTTCATGGAGGTGCTGGATACCAGCATCGCCAATGTGGCCCTGCCACACATCGCTGGCGGGCTGGCGGCTAGCAATGACGAGAGCACGTGGGTGCTGACCAGCTATTTGGTCTCCAATGCAATCGTTCTACCGCTAAGTGGATGGCTGGTCGCATCGCTTGGGCGGAAGCGCTTCTTTTTGATCTGCATTACGTTTTTTACAGCGAGTTCCTTTCTCTGTGGGATCGCACCCAGCCTCGGGTTTCTGCTCCTGTTTCGCGTCATGCAAGGCGCGTTTGGAGGCGGTTTGCAGCCGATGGCGCAGTCCATCCTGGGCGATAGCTTTACTCCCCAGAAGCGAGGGCTGGCTTTTTCGCTGTATGGAATTACGACCATCTGTGCTCCTGCCATCGGTCCAACGCTCGGGGGCTGGATCACAGACAACTACTCTTGGCGCTGGATTTTCTACATCAACGTTCCGGTCGGCATTCTGGCGTTCCTACTGGTCTATCAGCTGGTCGAAGATCCACCGTACATAGCCCGCCTGAAGGCCAAGCTCTCCGGCTTCGACTTTATCGGATTTTCTCTGCTGACCCTAGGCGTCGGCGCGTTGCAGATCGTCCTAGACAAAGGACAGGAAGACGACTGGTTCGGATCTCATTTCATTACCACGTTGGTTGTGATCGCCGTCGTGGGCCTCGTTTCCCTGGTCGTGTGGGAATGGTTTCAGAAAGAGCCCATCGTTGATGTGCGTTTGTTCACGAACTTCAATGTCGCGACCACCAATCTAATGTTCTTGATGCTGGGAGCGGCCTTATTCAGTTCCACAGTACTCATGCCGCAACTCCTGCAGACTCTTATGGGATACACCGCACAAAAGGCAGGGATGGTGCTTTCTGCCGGCGCCCTGGTAGTGCTGGTTGTGCTCCCGATGGTAGGCAAACTCACCACCCGATTTCAAGCGCGTCATATCATCGCCTTTGGTTGGATAGGTCTGGCGGCAGCCATGTACATATCGAGCAAACAGATTGATCTACTTATGAGTTTCCGCTCGGCCACCCTTTTACGGGTATGGCAGTACATTCCCGTGGCCTTTCTATTCGTCCCCCTCACGCTTGCCGGATATGTCGGCCTGGCCCCTGAAAAAACCAACGCTGCCGCCGGGCTGATGAATTTCTTTCGCAACATGGGGCAGAGCGTTGGGACGTCCGCCGTCACGACCTTGATTGCTCGACGCAGTCAGTATCATCAATCCGTCTTGGCGGAATACACGGCTTCTGGCCGGTTTCACGCCTCTATCACAGCGATGGCCATGCGTCTGATGCGCGCCGGTCTGAGCACGCATGGTGCTCGACAACAGGCCCTGGGCCGACTGTACGCTCTGGTTCAGGCCCAAGCTGCAGTTCTCTCTTACGTCGATATCTATTGGCTGCTGGCAATGGGCTCGGTGATTATGTTTGTCGCCTCATTTCTGCTGAAGAGAAATGAGCCACGCAAGAGTGCGAAGGTATCGGTTCATTAGGATGTTATGTCAAATGGTCCCTTTGCCGGTGACCTGCGCTTGCCAAGCGGGCGCAACAGACATTCTGGTTTTACTTCTCAACAAGCAGCTATACCACCGAGGGCTATGGCGATGTCGTTCTCCCGCAGATGTGGCGCACCATAGCAGGCTGTGGTTAAAGTCGCAGGGGGCCAAACGTCGCGACAGTTTCTCTTGTCGGTATCAACGAAGGAAACAGCCAACCGCCGCCGCAACGATTGTGAGTTTTATTAGCCAGCCGATCGCGTAATCCTTGGAAAGTATCTGGGTCCGCGTCACCATCGCATGATGTCCGAGGCAGAGCGTAATCATCAGGTCGGGATCACTGTTCCCTGGCATACGATGATGAACGGCCAGTGATCGCTTCGTGCTCCCCGACTTGCCGCATCCTGGTATACGGCATCTGTAGCCATCACGAGCTAAGACCTCCTCACGGTGACCGCCGAAGTATTCCTCATCTTGGAGATACCTCGCTTTTCACCACTCGATGATGACAATGCGTTCTTCAACCCGGAAGAGTTTGAGGCGGGCTACATTGCACGGCTCGCCGGTGAGCCTCAGTGTCTGAGCGCTACACGTGGATGGCGAGCTGGTTGGGTCGACGCCGATGCTGGCTTTAGTAATTCGGAGATATCGAAAGCATCGTGAAGCAATAGCTAGTGACACACTACGAAATTCAGCGAGGACTTGATTTGCGAGCCTTCTAGTGCGAATGTCCGAATAGCTGGTCACTGGACCCTTGCCGGCATTCGAGGAGTAATCCTGCATAGAACTCTGTGAGATTAGGTTGCTTAGGTCCCGCAGAAAGTTTGAGTGACGCTCTCCTCAGGGCTCGCTGGTGAGGAGTAGCGTTCTTGGCCGGGCTTGTCGTCGTATGGCCGTGACGTTATGTCCAACAATTCTTCGAATGGCTGAAAGTCCTGACGCTCGACCGCGGCATTGATTGCGCCCTCGACCAGATGGTTTCGAGGAATAAATGCGGGATTTACCTTGCGCATCGATTCAGCGCGGTCTACCCCCGAAACGGACTCTTCTTTCTGTCGCAGGCGCCATCCAATAGCCCACAAGTCATATGTCTCAGGATCGGTGAAGAGTGAGCGCACATCCTTATCACTTTCAGGACTCGCCGCCGCATTGCAGAGTTTGCGGAAGGTCAAGGTAAAGTCGGCGCCGTTGTTGGCCATGCGGTCAAGTAAATCCTGAACCAACGCCAGGTCGCCTTCGCGCTCGGAAAGGAGACCGAGCTTGCGGCGAAAGCCGGCGAGTCGAAAGTGCTCAAATGTATGAGAGAACGTTGCGAGTGCTTCGTTTGCCGATGCAAGCGCGGCCTCGTCGTTGCCTTCCTCCTGCTGCAATACCGGGAGCAGCGCTTCGGCCAGCCGCGTCAAGTTCCAAAGCGCGATTCGGGGCTGATTGCCGTACGCGTATCGTCCGTTTACATCGATGGAACTGAACACCGTGGCTGGGTCATATGCTTCCATGAAGGCGCAGGGGCCATAATCGATCGTCTCCCCCGAGATGGAAGTGTTGTCGGTGTTCATCACGCCATGGATGAAGCCGATGAGTATCCATCGTGCGATTAGCCTTGCCTGGCAGGTGATCACAGCATCCAGGAGGGTCCGATATGGCCGCTTCGCATGCGCGGCTTCGGGGTAGTGGCGGAATATCGCATAGTCGGCAAGAATGCGTGTGCCTTCGGTGTCACCCCGCGCGGCAAAGTACTCGAAGGTGCCGACGCGGAGGTGGCTTGCCGCTATCCTGGTGAATATTGCTCCTGGTAAAGCTATTTCGCGCAGGACACGTTCTCCTGTAATCACAGCGGCTAGCCCCCGCGTGGTGGGCACTCCAAGCGCCGCCATTGCTTCACTCACGATGTACTCACGCAAAACGGGACCAAGAGCGGCTCTGCCGTCACCGCGGCGTGAGAAGGGCGTCGGTCCCGAGCCTTTGAGCTGGATGTCGTAGCGGACGCCATCACGTCCCATCACCTCGCCCAACAGAATGGCTCGACCATCGCCGAGTTGAGGGACAAAATGACCAAACTGGTGACCAGCATAGGCAAGCGCGATCGGCTCGGATCCCTCGGCCACTCGATTACCCGCCAGAATGTCCACGCCTTGCGTACTCATCAACGCATCGGGATCGATGCCCAGGCTGCGAGCGAGTTCTACATTCAACTTGACGAGATGCGGGGCCGCAACTGGTGTGGGGGCCAGTTGCGCAGAGAAACGCTGTGGCAGCCGAGCGTATGTGTTCTCGAAACCAAAACGGAGGGAATGAAATTGGGAGTCGGGTGCGCCGAGCGACTCGATCATAGGAACATCTGAGGAAGTCATGGTCGTTTGGATGCCTGCAAGCTGCTTTCGTATCATCTGAAGAAGCTTGTCTCTATGCTGCCATAGATACCCTAATCAATGTCGGCAGTGTAGTTCTCTGCGATCAATCCGACTTCCGGGCAATCCGTGGTGGTGAGTGACTTTGGCGACTTAGCGCTGAATGACGTCGATCAGTCGAAATCATTGGTGTGTTGCCTGTTGAAATAAGGTGCCGAGCGGCAGACTACGCGCCGGCCAAATTCGGCGGTGCACCAAGGCTAATTCGCGCGAAGCGCGAACCCTCACCTTCGATCCCTAGCCCACAATCTCTGTTTCTTAATTCAGTAATGCGGCCTGATTCGGACGATCCAGCGAGAACGTCGGTATCTCAATATCAAAACGCTCACCGCTCTCACTCTCCAGCTGGTAAGCCCCACCCATCATCCCCGACGGCGTGTTGAGAGGCGTACCGCTCGTATATTCAAAGCTCTCTCCCGGCTTGATGACGGGTTGCTCCCCGACAACACCTGATCCCTTGACCTCGGTCAATTCGCCGCGCGCATTCGTGATCATCCAGTGCCGACTCAACAGTTGCACCGTTTCTCGTCCCTGATTTTCGATGATCACTCGATAAGCCCAAAAATACTGCGAGCTGTCCGGCGATGATCTCGTCTCAAGGTAAGTTGGCTCAACGCTCACCGCTATTCCTCGAGTGTTTGCCAAATACGGTGTCCAATTTGTCATAGAGAAAGCTTAGATCAAACTCGTGGGCTGAGCTAGCCCGGCATGCATCTTCCCAACCAACACGCCAGCAGTGATTTGCTCCCTCAAAGTCCGGGATGGCAGTAAGGAGCGCCCGATACCCTGCGGCATACTCTTCTTTGTCCCAATGGCCCTTCAGGGCTTCGAGGTCGGGGTGAATCATTTGGTAGTCTCCTCTGGCACTTCCATGCAGTACTAGTGCGAACCTTCAAACTCACTGCGCTTCCTTGAGACGAGTGAGCCTGAAGTGTTTCATCAAGTCGCGCACCGCCGTCAGGACTTCTACAGGAGATTGCCATAGTGACTAAGGTTTACTCCTTAATCGCCGACTGCACTTTTCCAAGTAAGAGGTCGAGCTGTCTAGGCATTGGCATTATTGCAGCTGCACTCTCCACATCGAAGGCGCTAGGGCCCCGGAAAGAGAAGGCAAGTGAGAACTTGATCCGATGGCCGTTTGTAAGCTGCCTCCAGAGACCGGGCTGTACGTTTGAGATGTGCATGAAGATTGTATCTCCCATACCATCGCGGGATACAAATGCATGCGTTGCCTCAAGCCGCCAAATCTTTCCAGAGAATTGCTGCTCTGGAATTGGATAGAGGAGACGATTCCGGACTTGTGGAGGTATGTGTGCCTTTGCCAGCTTCGCGAACGCGACGCGCCCGAAACGAAGCTAGTAAGCAAAGAGTGAAGTAACGTACGTGTTCGAGGCAAGGAACCGCTTCAGCCGGTAGGCTTCCCTATCCACGCAGTTCTTTCAACGCGATCACCCTACCGCGAAGCTCCACCGACGGAGAAAACAGAACGACAGGAAGAGCGTGTTCGCTACCACTTACGCTGTCTGAAGAAGCTCGGATACCCAATGCTGGTAGCTGAGTAGATCGAGCTATTCTCAGAACAAGGTCCTTATCACTCACACTACGGGTTGGCAAGTCGTGAGTGCGATCGTGGACGATCACACAAGAAGCGCAGCTGCCTTCATAAGCTAAAGTTTCGAAGCTATCGCTTAACCAAGGCTAGTGATTCTTCACGGGCAATTCTAGGAATGATGATCGCCCCGCCTCCCGATACAAGGTCCAGGTAGGTGTGCCTGTGGCTGGATACCTCTGGAACAAACTTGCATCTGCCCCCGCAAGTGCGATTCGAATCGAGTGTCCCTTCCGCAAGAGCACCGATGTTGGAAACAGCGAGAACCGAATTGTTGCGACTTCACCGGGTTTCATGGGTTCTACGTCTGCCCGCAGAAAACTGTGCGCCGGGCCGAGCGGCTCGTAGGGCAAGCTCCTCGGATCCACTTCTTTTCGATCGATGATACGGAAGATTCCCTCATCGGCATAGGTCACGCGTCCTGCCGGTGCCACATCCTCTAAGTAGGCGTGAGTCGCGCCATCGCTCGCGGTAGAAGCCATCTCAAGCGTGAGTACTGGCGACCCGGTGATCTCGAGATCGGCTTCGAGCGGCGCACTGGTGTACGTCAGAAGCTTATTGTCTTCTATTGCGCGATCTGGATACACGACATCTCCGCCGCCGAGTTGTGTGTGCCAACGTGTCTCGAAGCCGCTCGACGCAGTAAAGTCGACGGTGTAGGAGTCAGGGCCTCCTCGAGTCGCAGGAGCAGACAAAGTCAAGGTCTTACCTTCGCCAAGATAGAGCCGTTCACTGGCCACGCCTTCCGGCGGCCAAATTTTGGTCGAATGCCACTTTCCCTCGCCCATGGTGTAGTACTGAATCGAAGATTCGATCTTCGCTGGCGTCTCATCGCGAAGTGTGTGCTCAAAGAAGTCTGCCTCCATCTTGAACTGCTCATCTCGGCTCGGTACCGGAGGCAGGTGCTTTGCGGCAAAAGGATCTACGTTGAAGCTGCCTCCATGCGAGAGCGTCCCGATCACCAGCAGTTGCGGATTTGAGAATGTGCGGTACCGAATCAGCGCACCTTGACATGGGTTGGCATCCAACCAACCGCACCATACCATCATCGGCACATTGGACCCTTCGATCTCCTTGCGCTTACCGTAGGGGCTGATGTCCGCAAAGCGAATCGCGCCCATTTGCGTGGTCAGTGGGTCATCTCGGAACTCAGCCTTGTCCAAGGCGTCCGCCACGTTCATGTTGTGATGCTCTCTCACGAGTTGTGCGAGATGTTTCCCATTCTGGTCGGCGTCGACTCGCCGGACTCCAGGAGTCATCTGCCGATCCTTCCAACAGTTCCATCCTTTTGCTTCATCGGCACTACAAACATCGTCGCGATCCAACGCTGCGACCAGCTTGCTCCATTGCTCGATGAATCCGCGGAGCGCAACTCCGCCCGGCTGAATGAGTGCTTGGGAATCGAAATCGTCATAGAGAGGCATCACGGCATGGATCGCCTGCTGATTAGCCGCGGCCGCAAGTTCACCTGTGTTGCCGTCATACGAGACCCCGAAGGTGCCCACGCGCCCATTGGACCAGGGTTGCTGCGCCGCCCAAGCCGCAACTTCACCCATATCCGCGATCTCCGCGGGCGAATATTCCACTACGCGCTGTCCCCCGGAGGCTCCGCTTCCTCGCGCGTCAACAATGATCACTGCGAATCGCCGGTCGTTAAAGTACGCTCTTTGCTCGTCTACCAGGCTCGATGGATTGACCTTGTGCAGCGCCACCATCATACGTAGTCCCCACCCTATCTGTGGACCTCGCCAGTATCGGGTAGTCCGCATCAGAACTGGGACGCGCTCCCTGGGCCTTAAATCGTGCGGAAGGAGAATGGCGACGGCTATCTCTACGCCGTCGCGCATCTTGACGTAGACCGAAGTGCTTTGGCGGTACCCAGCGGGTGTCATTTCTGAGCCCGGGAGTTTCGTGCCTGCGGTCGAAATGGCCACAATCGCGGCCCCTCCCAACGAGGCCACTATCAGTCCCAATCCGATCCACTTTGCCCATCGCCGCATATCCCCACCTCATTCCACCTGTCGCTGCTCAACTCGCTTCGCTGGCTGTTTCCTTAGTACTTGTTGGCGCATCGGCAGCTTGGCTTTTGGCTTCGAAAGCCACTCAAGCAACAAGCCCGCGATCTCATGGAACCGCTTCCGCGACTCGGGAACGCGTTGACCGCGCGCCACAAAGCCTAGCCATGCCAGATAGGCAAGCTCCATGCGGTCGTGATCGCCGATGAAGTGTTTCAGCAAACTGAGCCGTCGCTCCTCGGCCTTGTTGACCCGACGAGCTACCTTCGGGTCCACGGATGCCCAAACAAA
>JABDHA010000112.1:8429-11487 GCA_013285705.1 Acidobacteriota bacterium | reverse complement strand
CGAAATTCCTTCTGAGGAATACGGGGAGCGATCATCCGAGGCCCTACGGCGCGTCTGGCTCCCGCATGGGAGCAAAGAGCGGTCTTTATTTCGGAAGGATGGTGACCGCTGGCCATGCTTCAGAAAAGCGACTCTCTTTGGGAAACCACATCGGTTCAGAATCTCATACGGTATGCACCGTCTGGGGCTTACTTCGCGCGATTCAGAGCTGGTGGTAAAATCATTCGCCAGAATCTCGAAACCACTGTGTTTTCGGTGGCCAAGCAACGCCTACCGGAAGAGATGCGCAAGCATCGGGCGATTCAGGAGTCGGCGACTGCCTTCGCGAATGGCAAAATGACGGTCGCGGACGCAGGGCAAGCGTATCTTTGCAAGCTCGAGGCCAATGTATCGCTCAAGCCTCGGACCAAGGGATATTACCGGATGCTATTCGACTTCGTACAGCGGTCGTGGCCGGGGCTCAATGAAACCGATGTTCGCAAAATCAGCGAGCGCGATTGCGAGACATGGTTGTTGAAATACCAGAACCGCTACGCACCCACGGTGGTAAACAACAGCATCAAGGTTTTGCGAGACGTACTTCAAGAAGCGGTACGGTCTGGCGCCCGATTTAACAACCCTGCTTCCGATCTCTCTCGGGTTCGAGTTCGCGGAAAATTGAAGCTGGTGATAACGCGAAAGATGGTTTCCACAATCCTTGGAGACTCCGCTTCCGGGTCGTCTCTGCTGGTTGCATGGCTGTCGTGCCACTTGCTTACTGGCATTCCCTGGCTTGGTTCAGGCGCCGAAACAATCAAGGCTATCGAATGTCAAATGCGCCAGGACGGATGGTTCTTCGACGATATCGTTTTGCAGTTGGAGATGGCTGGCATCGAGCGCAGATGCGCCTGTTCGGTAAAAAGCCATCCGGTCTTTGAAAAGAGCGGCGCCCCCATCGATTTCGCGCGGGCCGTCTGGCAGCAATGGTTTAGCGATACGGAATCAAGCTTCCAACGCGGACGCGATTGCCTCGCGTTGGTCGCTTCCCAGCATGAGCCTGAAATCAGGGAAGCCTGGTTCGGCCTCACCGAAACGGCAAGAGCTGCTTCACCAGAGACGCTGGCTGCCCGAAAAGACCTTCGACGTTAGCGCGTGGACTTCTGGCTATATCGACAATTTCGTGAAGTGCAAAACGCCTCCTCTGCCCGAATCCTGGATCGAATTGGCGCAACCGCAAATACGTCGAGGGCGAAAAGCGGATCATTTTACGGGTGGATTCGATATTGTTCACATAAACGCTACACTCAGTTGGGCGGAAAAATGACTGAGGCTCGGGATGCAGCAGAGCGCCGAGCATGGGCGAATTTTCACCGCCAAAGTTTAATCTGTGCACTCGCAAGAATTAAGGAAGTGCCTGCCCCATCGGCTCACCAACATCATTGGGACGGCGAACAAGAACGCTTTCCATATGGCGATGAGCAAAACCTATTAGAACGGATTGCCCGCATTGTCGCTCGTCTCGCCCCCGGTGAGGAGCATCAGCTCCTATGGGAACCAATTCTCAGCCTAGGATGCGCGGGTTCTCATTGGATCGATGCATTTGTCGGGCATTGGCTTATAGAAGCAGGTGGACATGATGAGCCTGCACCGGCATTGATTGAGCAGTGGCTCGCTATGTTGGCCTACGCAGAAGGATCTCTGCAATGGAAGGCTGATGCCCGACGACGTTCGCACGATAAGATGTGGAACGAGATTCTTGGATTTTCGACGACAGGTGATTCCTTCTGGCACGAACCACTTGCGCCCGCTGTCAACGCCGTACGCGCATTTCAAGAGCGGTGGGCTCGCGCACACGCCCGAGACGAAGATGACGCGAGTACTTACATCCACTTTATCAAGACCCCGGCCGCTCGCGAGCTTCGTATCGACGGCCTGTGCCTTTTGCACGAAACGGTCCCAATCGGTAACCAGTATTTCTGGCGGCATACCGACATTCGGAATGCCTTTGCGAGCCTATTGCGCCTACTCCTCGATGAACATTGGAATGAGGTCATTGCAAACCCCAAGGCCAAGGAATCCTTTATGGCATTCGCGCTCAAGCTCGCATCCTTGCAACACCCACTCGGGAGTGAGTTGCTCGAAATCGCCGGAAGCCGCTTTGGAGCAATTTAGCATGCGCGGACAATTCAAAGCTCATGCACTCAAAGCGGCATGATGCCAGTTTCCACCTCGCGGATCGTGCTTCGCAGCCACGCTCCCGCGCATCACGCGCACGCTAATCGTGTAATTGCTCCAGCAGGGACGAAATCGCCGCGTTCACACCTTCGCTATCCAACCGGGTTCGGGCCACGCAAGCATGCATTAAGTCTCCCGTCGATTCGCCATCGCTCGACAGGTTTTCGGAGAGGACGATTATCGGTAGAAACGGGCTTCTTGTTCTGATCCACCTGATCAGTTCCAATCCGTTTGTCTCTGGCATGTCCAGATTCGTGACCAGCAGATCAAATTCGTCTTCCGAAAACCGTTCCATCGCGGCAGTGGCGTTCCCTGCCTGGACCGGCTGGATACCGCGTCTCTTCAGAAGGACTGAAAGGCTTTCTCACACGCCTTCGTTTTCATCCACCACGAGTGCCTTCATTTTATGGGTGGCTTGCGCAAGGGATAGGACATTTTCTCGATAAATCCCCCAAAAGCAAGGTCCGAGCCATGAGACGATGTATAGCATCGTGTTTGGGAATCGGATTCTCCGTGAATCTCTGGGCCTTGTGCCCGCCAAATCTCCCGCCGCTCAGCTCTTGCAACTTGGCAAGAACATTGCACGGCTGCGTTCCAGAGCTCAACGTACCCAGGAGGAAGTCGCCGAGCAGATCGGCGTCAGCAGCCGGTACTATCAGAGCGTAGAGGCCGGACGCTATTTTCCTTCCCTGCCTGTACTGATGGCCTTGCGGGCCGCGCTGAAATGTACGTGGGACGAATTGTTTAGGAGCCTGTGATGATGCGAGACTGACTAAATTGTCCTACCCCGTCATTTTCGGAGGGAAGACGTTTCTTCCCTCGTCGAAGCCCGTTGGTCTTCGAC
>JABDHA010000112.1:0-8419 GCA_013285705.1 Acidobacteriota bacterium | reverse complement strand
TTCTCCGGCACAGACTCCCGAGACGGTTGACCCCAGGCGATCCACCTGCGCCGCTCCTCACTTCGCTACCGGCCTCCGGCCCCACCTGACGCCCACGCCTGCGGCCTCACGCTCCGTTTCCGGGGCGGCGCAGATGAATCGCTTGACGAGACTCCGCCCCCGCTCCCTCGCTCCTACCACATGCCGGCCAAAGAGCTGCCGCCCGTCCTGCCACTTCCACTCCCCTCAAAAGTCGGTTGCAGAATTATGCACACCAGCAGAGCGAGATCACACTCGATCGAGCAACTAAAATCTTGCGGTCTTGCAAATCCATTGGCACTCTCCCGGTCCTTTCCGGCAAAATGGATTTCGGGAAATACAGCGAGGATCTGTCACGGTTGATCGATAACCCGAGCGCCGGGCTGTTGCTTGACGCAGAAATCGACTACGACTCCGATGGAAATGAGGTGCCTCGCGAAGGGGCTGTGTTTCTGCTGACCTCGGGAAAATACCGCCGTAAATTCGTAAGCCTTTGGGAGCTTTTTGACCATCCAGACGAACTCAAAAACTGCGTGAATGCGCTCGTAGCACGCGCCGTCGGAATTGGTCGGGAACATCATTTTAACACAATTGTTACCTGCACGCCGACCGCTCGCGAAATCTTGCACCACGTCCAACCGTTGCTAGAGAAAGAGATGGGCCACGAGCTTCTAGTGAGCGATTTTGGCCATTACCCCTTGATGACCTCGGGGGATTTTGAGCCCCACGCCTTTCGATCAAGACAGGCGCTTATCTTCACTGACGTTATGGCGAGCGGTACGCTTGTGCGCGAAATGGCGGCACGGGTCATACGCACTGGGGGCGAGGTAATCGCCGTGCTATGTGTTGTGTTGAGCGACGAAACATTAGCGGGGCAGGTGGATCAGGAAAGAGTGCTCATGCCGCTGAATCATCAGATCGCCGGGCGACCAACCCATGCGTGGCTCTACCCCCTCACCACCTACGGACTGCCGAATATAACGGAACCATTCGATCCTAACAAAGTCAGACGCATTGACTTCATTAGTGTGTTTCCCGAGTTCACACCGCCGGCGCAAACACATCAAATTCCTCCAATCGTCGGGAAGTATAAGATGCTCAGCCAACTCCGAGCCACGCAGGCGCTCGCTGCCGGATTTTTTCGCGCTGATGGCCGGCACTTCACACTTGGAGTGCGGGTTGAACAGCTCTTGGCGCCGCGAAACGAACCTGCTACCCCGAATACGGCAGATGAATTATGGGAGGCAATCTGGATGCGATTACAGGATCTGTCCCCGGACATCGTTCTTGTATCCACATTTAA
Source organism: Acidobacteriota bacterium (assembly GCA_013285705.1). Taxonomy (GTDB): domain Bacteria; phylum Acidobacteriota; class Terriglobia; order Terriglobales; family Acidobacteriaceae; genus Alloacidobacterium. Next base: position 7,098 of record JABDHA010000112.1, on the reverse strand, counting down.
GAAGGACGATCTTATATTTGCGAAATTCATATCCGACGGCCTTAAAAGCGCCGGTCGTGAACCGGTTAGATTGGTGCTCAAGCGGGAACTCGGAGACTCACCCCATCTTCACCATGCTTTGTTCCGGCACGTTGGTCGTGTGCGGAACAAGGATTTGCTTCTTATACGCGCCGCCGCGACAACGTCCGAGGAAATGCGCTCCTTAACAGCGTTACTCGCGGGTGAGCATGTGAAGAGTATTACCGTAATTTGTCTCGTGAACCGTATGGGGGTTTACGCCGCGAGTTTCGTCCATCGAATCCGTCAGCTCGTTACCGGGGGTTTTGGTGAAGAACCCGATCCAGCAAAGCAGGCGAAATTCGAGTTCATTCCAGTTTACAACTTCAATGACCTCCGCACTGACGACCTTCAACGGATGCACGAGCGAGTAACCGGAGCGATGGAGAAGTTTTCCCGCAGCACCGATTTGGCCCACTTCAGACATCTAGCCGAAACTTTTGCCCGGGCCATGGCGCCCCGCTCCGTTCACACGTATGCTTACGAATCCGGTGAAGCAGGCAGCTACGAACCTCTCGTCGGCGGGCCTTTTGCGGTAGATGGGCATCCGATTTCGTTACCCGAGGCCGCCGCTGCCTGTGCGGAGCAGATTTCCAGACACCGCACCGACCTGGCAATCACACTCGTGAAGGAGGCCCAGCGCGCCGACGCTTTTCTCCACGTCGCCGGACTGGTCGTCGCCGATATTGATTACCTCAGGTTGAGTGGGCAACTCGGTAAAGTTCGCGATGCGATACACGAACGTATAACAAGCGTACGAGCTGCTCGCTTTGGAGCGGAGCACGAATCTAACGTGGAAGGCGAAGATCGTCTCAATGAGGAGGAATTATCGGCTACAATCAACCATTGCCTCGATCTCGAAACCCATTTGCTATTTGCGGCCGGAATTCTTTCGCATTTCGACAAAAGCCACGCAAAGCCACTGAGGATCCTCGAGGAGGTGCTTTTCGCGGACCGCCATGCTGCCGACTGGCAAACGCACCCTCAAAATCTTGGTTATCACTTCCGAGACCTACGCAATTATTGGCTAACCACCTTCCTTCTCCACGCGGCGCACCCTGACCTTTACGGACAGAACGGGGCGCAAGAGCTTCGTCGCGTTCTCTCTACCCAGCTACGCGAACGCTTCAATGAGTTACTTGCGCCGTTCACCCAGGCGGATGCAAACGAGGAGCACGATCAAATTCTCCTGCGCAACCGCATACGGGAGATGATGAATCTCCTTCTCGTGGACCTCGGAACACACACCCATCGAGAATGGCATCATCGCATCCGTTATCTTCAAACCCATGTGTTGAGAGACTCAGATCGACACAGCCCGCTTTGGACAGCACTTAAAAAAGCGGAAGCCGACTTTAAGGAATTTATTGATCAGGATGACAACCGTTTGGTCGCGGACCGGCTACCGCGTCGAATCCGAGAGGCCCAGAATGCGGCGCTTACTCTCCGCGAAGTCGCGGAGGTTGCTCGGCGGCTGGCCTTCTACCCCAGCCACGCAATTGCGGATCAACTCCAACCGCTTTTTGCCGATCGTACTGTGCCTTACTCCTTCCATAGCACAGTCGCGCAGTTGGTGCTTTTCCTTGAGCAATGCCAAAAGAAGCCGCCGCAGACCGAAGCCGAATGCGCCGATTTAAAAACGCTCCTACGGGCGACGCGGCTCTCGATATTCGAGCCGGGGTCGCCACTTCGCCGGGCGTTGCTCTCCTTTTGTGTTCCGCTCTATGCAACTATGCTGGATGCGCTGATTGATGCAGATGCGCGCCTCGCCACCGAAGAACTCCGCGATGTATGGAAGGTGCAGATCGCCAAATTGCAAAATCTTATGGAGCAGGGCGACGAACTGTATGCCCTGATCGATCCTCAACTCCTGCACGAAATCCTCCGAAATGTCTTTTCCAACGTGCGCTACAATATCTCGGCTTACGCCAGCGCGCCCGGAGCGTTGAGCGAAAGAGTCAGGATGGAGATAAATGAAATTGACGACTTCCTTCCAGAACCCGAGGGCAGCCCAGCCAAGTACTTCACGCTCACCGTGGAAGCACAAGGGGTCTCCTATTCGGAAAACATCCGGGTCCGGAGGCGTTCCGGTTCCACGCTCGAAGATCACCAGGCCAGAGTGCGTGAGTTTGGCGGAAGCTTGGAAATTGGAGACGGAGAAGGGGGAACGGGCTGCACGACAGTCCTCAAGGTATTGTCCCGCCAACTCTACGCTAGGTTTCACAAAACGGAACTTCAGGAGGCTCAACAGGCACGTATATGAAAGCGATTGTTTGGGACGACGAATACGAAGTGCCAGGCAGGGATCATATGAAGCATTTGGTCCGCGAACTAACACGATTGGGGGTTGACTGCGTCGTTGTATCAACTCCAGACGAACTGAAGGACCGGGTCACGAAGAAGAACGAACGCTTTGACCTTGTGGTTATTGATTGGCTTGACACGTCGCGCGTTTCGACCGGCGAAGCCCGCGGAAACGACATAGTGGTTGAACTGCGCCAGGCCGGCAAGAAGCTTCCGATCTTCGTCTTCTCTACTATCGCCGAAGAGCTTGAGCGCGGATTCCTTGCGCTCGGAAAGCCATTGTACGTCAAAAGCAAGGACATGCAGATACCTTTCGTTGCATTGGAAATTATCGACCAACTGCGGGCACTCGGTTTATACGTCGACTACAAGAAGGTCTTCGTCATTTATGGCCATGATCGGCATGCGAATGGCGCCAGAGAGAGCCTCGTACAATTTCTCGAAAGCGATCTGGGCCTTGAACCGGTTCTCGTTGAGCCGTGGCGCAACCAGCACACACTTCTCGACAAGCTGCAACAGCATATGGACGGCTGCGCCGCCTTCGTTGCCATCTGCACTCCGGACGACTGCGTCGAAGAGGGGCTGCATCGCGAAAAATCCTGGCGAGCGCCACGGCAGAATGTTCTTTTTGAGTTAGGGATTGCCTACGGTCTCGGACGCGGACCGGAGCGGCTTACGATTCTGGAGAAGCACCTCGATGGTGATCCCGATCAGATTGCACAGTTACCTAGCGATCTCGCTGGATACCTTACCCTTCGATTCAAACACAGCGTTGACGAAAAGTTCCCAGAGTTGAAGATGCGTTTTGAAATGCTTGGATTGGATGTCAAACCGGCCAGCGGGGCACATTCCATTTCTTCAAGCCGTCCGTAAAACAGAGACGTAGCGAGATTTTCGATGCCTCGTAAATTGGAAACTTGGTGTGAAATTTCGAGGAAAGGTCTCTCCTCGAGTCAAAGCCCCGGGCGTTTCCGCAACGCCTTCCTGACGCGGCTCCGCCGTGGGAGACTGTGCCCCGCCGTTTCTCCGGCACAGACTCCCGAGACGGTTGACCCCAGGCGATCCACCTCCGCCGCTCCTCACTTCGCTACCGGCCTCCGGCCCCACCTGACGCCCACGCCTGCGGCCTCACGCTCCGTTTCCGGGGCGATGCAGATGAATCGCTTAGGAGGCTCCGCGCCTCTTCCTGCCCTCGCACGCGGCGCGCCGGCAATGGAGCCGTCACGCAGCCTGCGACCTGCCGCCGACCAAAAGTCAGTTGGCCGTTGCTCAGGCTCCGAGGGTATTCGGGGAGCCTTCGCGCCGGCCAAATTTGAATAAGGCCTCCTCGCTTGAGTCGCTCGCCCGCGCTCATTCGGCGCGCGGCCTGGGAAGGGTGGTGGAAAGGCTGTCTCCTTCTGTTCGGCGGCTGCGCGCCGGCCTGCGTCTCGCTGATCCGCCTACTTCGCGGAACGCGATTGTGCCTGTTTGAAGCCGGGGTGCTTTTCCAGCCAGGCATCGAGTCGGCGCAGAGTGCATTTACCCAGAGAAAAAGGGGTGTCGGGAGCATTCTTGATTTGTGCCATACCGGTCCGGCCAATGCCGGAGAGCGTAGAAAGCTCGGCGGAATTGAACTGGCGATGCGGAAACTTCTCGGCGAGAAGAAAAAGCGCCACGACAGCGGTGGGCGAGTTCAACTCATCCTCCGTTTCTGATTCAAGTACTGCGCGCCTGCTCCTACTCATGCAAATCTCCGTGGATTTTTCACGGGCGATATGCTAATGGCTTGTTCGCATTTATACTTAGAAATTGAGCGGGGCCATGTGATTCCGTACGGGTGGCCATATGGGCCGCATTCGGCCCATATCGAACCCATATCGACCATATTTGGAGTCGCGTAAGGTCGATGACAATCAATTTGGATTCTGTTGAGAGCCCGCCCGTTGTCAATTTCGCAGCAGACTGAGAGGACTTATGCTTAGGTATCAAAATGGAACTGCCTGATATTCGCCTTGATTTGGGCGCGCCGATGACATGACGGTTGCGCTGGTCATCGAAGACGACCAGACCCTTCTCGATCTCCTTGAGGAACAGCTTGGTTTCAATGGGCCACCAGTGCCGTAAGGCCCGGTCTCAAGCGGAGGCTGTCGAGTTGCTGGAGGGCTATGCCTTCGACTACGTCGTACTCGACCTCGAAATTCCGAGCCGCTCCGATGGTGGCCGCCCGGACCTCGTTTACGGCCAAAACCTACTTCGACAAATCCGCAAGATGCCAGGGCACAGTCGCATCCCGGTCATCGTCATCACCGGGCATGGCTTGGAAAGCCATCGCCTTTCCGTCGAGACGATGAAGCTGGGCGCGACCGATTTCATCGGCAAGCCGTTTGGCAGGGACAACCCGCTCGAAAACAGCATTCGCGAAGCATTGCTGACCCGCGGGGCCGCGGGTAGCACCACGGATATTGCGCCTGCACAAAACGCCCAATTCAAAGGAGGCGACCTGGTGTTCTATGAGGACCGCGTAGAGCTGTGCGGCATCAGGGTTTGTGGCGGAAAGAACTCGTCGGTCAAGCGATGCGTCCTCGAAGTTCTGCGCGAACGGACTGTGAAGGGTCATTATCGCTGCTTTTCAGCAAAGGATATTGCCAATCGTCTAAACCTGGAGAGACCCGGCGCCGTGGCTGAAGCCGTTGCTGATTTTCGGCGGGACTGCCGCGAGCGTCTTCGGGACGAAGCGGGAATCGACTGCGGAAACGACGATGCAGTGTCCAACCAGAACCGGGGCTATCACCCTCAGCGCCTCGGCGAGGAATAGCATGGTTTTGTCGTCCACGAAGACCAGGCGCGCCTCGATCTTCGAGAGGCCGGCACGGGTAATGTCGAGGCCGAGAATTTGAAGTTTTGCCGTGAGGGCATCCTGAGTCCAGCCGCGGGCGTCGCGAAGCCGGCGCACCTGTGGCCCGATGTTGTTCTTGAAACGCATTGGATTTTCTCCAGTTGAGGAATATCGAGGTTCTGGTCGGGCGTTTCGCGGTGCATTTGCCCTGCGAGCGGCGCGACGCGGAGGATTTACACCCCGTTTTTCCGACGGCCGTTCTCTCCCGCCCCGTTCGTTCTCCAGCGTTCTCCAATGCACTTCTACATACCTCCCATGACCTTCGATTTATTTTGACAGGGTCTGAAAATGACCCTGCCGTTATGCTCAACGCCTGCTATCCGCGAACGGGCTCCAGGGTCTTCGGAAGAGAAATTCGGGCCTTTTCCGAAGGCCCGCGATGGCGAGTCCGATCACCGAGGCCGTTCAGCTCGTTTTCGCCAGCTTCAGCTTCCTATTCGCGCCGTTCCCTTCTTCGACCACCAAGCCGGATTTCAGCAAGCCATCCAGCTCCTTCACAAGCACCCTGGCCGGGAGGCAGAGGGTATCTGAAAGTTTACGCGGCTTCCGAACCGAATGTTTTTGTAAAACACGAATGATCCCCCGCTGATTTTTTGTGAGGGTCACATCATTTTTTGATGATGCAGCCTGCTTTTCAGCAACGCCTTCCAACACCTTAATCCAACTCCGAAGATGCCCGTCCAAGACCTATTTCCCGCCAGGCAGAACGGAAAATGTTTGCGGGAATTCTTGGAGAAACTTGAGACTACCCGATTTTGAAATCTGTCACCTCGTCGCTGGCTGATGTTCACAGGTCGAGCAGTCGGACGCCGAAACGGCTTCCTTTGAGATTATGGTCTCACGGGCGAAAATAATCCGCCAAACTCATTCGCATCTTTTCTCCGAAACTCATGGAAGCGTCGTATGACTGGTCACCAAGGTGCGCAGCTTTTTTCTGCTTCCTTTTGTCATGTTCCTTTTCGGCAGTCATTACCGCGTTGTTGAACAAGCTCGCGGCAGCAGCACCGAATACAAACTGCCGCCATGGATCGCCATCATCGTTCGACTTCCAGAAATAAAATACGGAAATGATGCCGCTCACAACTGCCTCAATAATGATACCGACAAGCGTGCCTCCATCCTTGTACCATACTTTTCGGCGACGTTGTGATGTCGCGCCTGCAATATGGAGTATGGCATGCACAAGCGATCCCAGCGACGAGATTCCGAATACGACTAGATGCGGATTGTTCAGCATATTTAAGGTTGCTTCGTGTTATTTTGATTTAGCCCACCCTGCGAATCATTCTTGCCTTTGCGCGCAGCCGGCGTCCTCTGGCCATCCGTTTTGCGGTGTTTCTTGGTCTTGTCATCATCATTTTGGATGAACGCGTAAAAGACAGCTCCCGCGCCCGCCGACACCGGAGCCAAAGTATAACGTGGCTGCGCACCCGCAGCCGATGACGACGGAGCCGCCGCTCCTTGCTCCCCTCCGCCTGACGGTGGCTTTCCTCCGCCACCACTAAATCCTCCTTTAGATGCGTGTCCACTTTCAGTAGCCCGCTCTTCAAAGGCATCGTGAAACAACGTCGCGAAGTCCAACCCGAAGATGCTTTCCGCATTGCCATTTTCTCGAAAATTCTTCACCGCCGCTGCCGCCGCGTCGACGACTTCGTCGAGATTAACGAGACCCGTAGTCGTGACGTTCTGCAGCTCGTCGAGCGTATATGTAGAACAACTGAACGGCAGTATGTCGTCATCTATGTCATCAAGCGACAACGCGCCGTCGATAAGATGCAGTTTATCAGTGCCATGATATATCAACCAAACCTCCCTATTGTCGTCTCTCGCGGCTGCCAACTCCTCATACAATTCGTCGGAAG
>JABDHA010000111.1 GCA_013285705.1 Acidobacteriota bacterium | reverse complement strand
AAATACTTTGCTGATTGAACACGCTGTCCGTAAACAAATTCGCCGCGATCGGTCTTCTTGTCCTGCACAACAGGCTCTTCCGGATAGACACGCAGCCCATTTGGTGCCGCCATAGGAATCGGTGGAATCAACATCGCCTGCATCTTGGTTGCTGTTACGGTAATCGTCCGCTCGATGGAATCTCCGACGTGAAGATCTTTGAGAGGCTGCGACCATTTTTGCTGCATGATCAGGCTTGATGTCGGGAGAAAGTAGTCGAGGTCTTTTGCCGCGGCAGGAAGGTCTGCGTGAAACCGGAGTGCAGGGAGAGCCAGATGCGCCACAGTTGTCTGCGGTGGCGCGATGGCGTACGGCACGGTGATATCTGCAGGTGGCAGATGGAAGTCGCCTGGCTGTTGTGGATAGATCGTATACGTTTCCGTGATGCCCGCGTATGTGACTGTCCCCACGCGTTCATTGGAATTTTGCGGTGTCTCCTGTGGCAACACCACGATTGCGTTCTCAAGCTCGAATTCAGGAAGGTCGGGGGAGCCGCTGAAGTAATTTGGAACAAGAATAGTTACAATAAGGCGTACAGGTTGGCCTACCAGAATGCCTTTATCCGGCTGAATGCGCGCACGCACGATGGGCTGTTGCGCCACAGTATTGAGCGTGCAAAGAGTGATTAAAAAGAGGACAAACCGTCTCACGGGTGCTTCTCCTGCGCTGCCTGCACAGCGAACCGGCGACGGAGAAAATCGGCAGGTGTGATCTGTATGTTGCGCATCCAGATGTCAGCCATCTTTTCGGGATCTGCCTTGATTTGTATTGTCTTTTGACCTTTTTTCCCTTTCTCGTCGAATATCTTTTGATCAGGCGGAAGATTCGGCGAGATCTCTTCATTGTTGTCTTTCTTTTTGTCTTTTGGCTTGGGAATGAGCGATACGACAAGGGCCATATTCTCCTGGGCTTCGGGCCAGGGATGGTGGCGCGCAAGGGCCTGCCGGTAAGCCTGCGCGGCTTCAGCATATTTGCCGAGATGGGCAAGCACATTCCCCTGGTTGTACCAGCTCTCAGGTGAATCGATGAGGGCGAAGGCATTGAGCGCGTCTTCGTAATCTCGTGCGCGTGAGAAGGAGAGCCCCTTCCAAAGGGGATCTTCGAACTTCTCGGCGGCTTTCTGATAATCGCCGTGCTCATAGTAGTAGCGTCCCTGCTGATCGCGCGTCAGCCACAAATCTATCCATGAAAAGTGCGATTGCACCTCAGAGGTCGGGAAAACAAAGATGCAGGCAAGCGCTGCCGATGTCCATCGAACGGTCCAGCCCTTACGGAACCAGAAAACAGCGATGGCTGTGATTGGAATCGTGAACCAGTATCCATCGTCAATCCAGCGCATTTTGCTGTTTTCTTGCTGAACGGTATTCAGATGATGCTGGATTCGCCGCTGGACCCAGTCGATGTCATCATCATTCAGTGTGAGGGTGGTGGCGGAGACATCGATACGCTTCAGCGAGCGCAGTGCATCCACGTCGAGCTTCACGAATACGCGACGCCCTGTTGGGTCTGTAAGGAAGCGATTGTCGGCAGCCCGTATCGGTCCGCCACGCGACGTGCCTACGCCCATCACAAGGATCTCGTCCTGGTTATCTTCTCGCTCGCTAAATTGACGGAATGCTGACAGCGCGCGTGGCTCAATTCCATCGGTGACGAAGAGAATGGTTCCTGGAACCGGCTCATCCTTCAAGAAGTCGCTGATTACAGCGAGAGCCCGGGCTGTATCTTTGCCTTCGCGCGGCATCAGTGACGTGGAAAGTGAACTTAGATACAGATCGAACAGAGCGTTATCTGTAGTGAATGGGAGCACCATGTGCGTCGTTCCCGCATAGACAAAAAGAGCAGTCCTGCCGCCATGGCGAACCTTTAGCAGATCGCGCAACTTCAACTTGGCCCGCTCAAGACGTGTAGGCTCGAGGTCGATTGCATCCATCGTCGGCGAAAGATCAAGGGCGATTACAAGCGGAGCTTTATCCTCAGTGAATGGAGGCTGTTCGCGTCTCCATGTCGGGCCTGCGACTGCGATGCTTCCCAAAGTAATCAGAAGACAGACCATGTGGATGGGCCGGAAACGCCATCTCCATTTGTGGACGACGATGAGATGATCCAGAAGCTCCGGGTCAATGTAGCGCTTCCATCGCGCTCTCATGTCGTCGCGTACATGGAATGACAAGTAGATGACGGGCACGGACAGCAACAGCCACAACCAGTGTGGGCGAAGAAAATGGAAGGCGGTCCACCACGCGTTCATACATGGACCTGGAAGACTTCGGAGGCTGCGGCTTCTTTTGACGCGTGGCGACGTGAAAAGAGCCGCAAGGCAAGGGTAACTAGAAGCATGAGCAAGTGATAGCCAACGAGCAGGAGCACTGAGGTTGCGAGCGGAATCACAAAGAGTTCGCGTCGTGGCTGATAGCTCAGAGTCTTGAAGTTCTGAGGCGTGATCTTGTCGAGAGTTGCGTAAGCCTTGTCGAGCTCTACGCGGTTCTCGCCGTGAAAGACCTGGCCACCTGTTGCTTTGGCGATATCGTTCAGCGCAGCGTAATCGACTTTGTCTTCGCCCTTGGCGTGAGGATCACCTAAACCCACAACATGAATTGTGATGTGGTTCTGACTGGCTATCTCAGCGGCCTTACGTGGAGGCATGCGGCTTCCGGTATCGTTGCCATCGGTCAGGAGAATCAGCACGCGCTGTTCTGCTTCGCTGTTGTTGAACTGCTTGATGGCGAGGCCAATGGCATCGCCGATCATGGTCTGCGGGCCGGCCATGCCGGCGTCGGTCTGGCTGAGGATCTTAAGGCAGGCGTCGTGATCGAGCGTGAACGGTGTGACGGGATAAGCGGCCTGTCCAAACACAATCAGGCCGATACGGTCGCTCTTGCGCTTGCGGATGAAGTCGCTGACCACCTGTTTTACCGCGTCGACGCGGCGCATGCGTTTGCCTTCGGGCGTCAGGAAATCAGGTGTCTCCATCGACTGCGAGATGTCGAGCGCCAGCATCAGATCACGGCCCGGCTGTATTTTCTGAATCGGCGGCTCGATGAACTGCGGTCGCGCGAGGGCGAGAACGATCAGGCACCAGCAGATGGGCGCCAGGATTTTCTGCAGCCAGTTTGTTTTGGGAACGACCGCTCCAGGTTCGGGAGTGAGACCAAGGTGTGAGCTGATGTAGTCGAAGAAAGTCAGGCGCAATGAATCCTGCTCTTCCTTATATGGAGGAAGCAGCCAGTAGATGAGGAATGGCAGAGGAAGCAGCGCCAACAGCCATGGATACTCAAGTCTGAACACGGTGCCTCCGTATCCATTCCGCCGTCAGCCTTCGTAACTCCTGTTCGTCGTTGCCGGATAGAGTGACCGGCCGCAGCGATACTTCTTCTATACGACTGCCAGGATCGCGCTGGAAGATGCTGTCGCCTGCTGTTTCGTTCAGGAAGTTGAGCCATGCCTCGCCGCTGAGAGAGGCGACTTTGTCGCGTGGCCATGCTGATAGCGCCGTGCGCTTGAGGAGCGTTGAGAACTGTTCTGGCTGTAGGAGCGCAAGCTCACGGAGCGCTTCGCGGCGATAGCCGTTCGCGAGCCATCTGCGAAGACTGTGAATGATTATCCACATGGCTAGAAGTGCGATGACTGCGAACACGACGTACCAGCCGATGGTTTGCGGCGTCCATGCAGGCGGAGGGGGCTGGTAGAAATCGTGCAGGTTGTCGAGTGGCGCGGTCACACGCGCCTCCGCAGAGCTGCGATCTTGCCGAGAAGATGACGTACTTGTTGGGGCACACCTTCGGCTGTGCTGATGGGGAGCACGGGGATTCCCAGTTCATGCTGCCATGACAGGATGGAACGGATGCGTTTGTCGGATGCGTCGATGATGCTCTTGCGTATCTTTTCCTGGCCTAGTTGAAGCTCGACTTGCAGCTCGCCGTTGCTGACCACGAGCTGCTCGGCTGGTGGCAGCTTGACGGCCAAAGGATCGTAGGTCAGACAACAGATGACGTCATTCGAGCGCGACATGTGCAGCAACAGGTCGCGCGTGGATTGATCTGCTCCGTCGAAGTCGCTGGCGATGAGGATCAACGCATCGTGACGGCAGATGCGGGCGACGGACGCAAGCACTTCGTTCAGGCGCGAGGGCTTCGGCTGCGATGGAGTGTCGGCGCGCAACAGGTGATTCTGGTAGGCGATGCGATCGAGTATGCGCAATACGGTTGCACGACTGCGACGCATGCGTATTTCTTCGGTTGCGTCATCGTTGAAGATGAAGGCTCCGGTGCGGTCTCCCTGATGGAAGACGCGCCATGCTGCGAGCGCGGCAAACTCTGCTGCGATGACGGACTTCATGGAGACGCGGCTGCCGAAGAACATGTTGATCCGCTGGTCTACCACTAACATCGTGGGGCGGTCGCGCTCTTCAGAGTAGACGCGCACGTAGGGTTTCTGCGTGCGGGCTGTGACGCGCCAGTCGATGCTGCGAACATCATCTCCGGCGACGTAGCTGCGCAGCTCTTCGAAGTCGAGGCCGCGGCCGCGCACATGCGATGCACGCCTTCCCAACAAGAGGCTGTGGACTGGCTGGTTGTGACGGAGCGTGAAGCCTCCGGCCTTGAACTGCAGTGCGATCAGCGAATCGAGTTCGGCGTAGGCTCCCATGCGAGCAACTTTTCCGGGGCTAAAGCCCCTTTCTTAGAACGCCTGTTTCACCGGCCTAAAGGCCGGTGCTTCTACCCAAAAAACGAGACATGCTTATGCGACGGCGACGAGTTCAACGACCTTTGCGATGACCTGATCTGCTTTTATCCCTTCGGCTTGCGCATCGTAGCTCAGCAGGATGCGATGGCGGAGCACGTCGTGCGCGATGGCCTGCACGTCGTCGGGGCGGACGTAATCGCGGCCTTTGAGCCAGGCGTAGGCGCGGGAGCACTTGTCGAGGCCGATGGTTCCGCGTGGGCTGGCGCCGATCTGGATCCACTTGCGCAGGTCTTTGTCGTAGCGTTCGGGATAGCGCGTGGCTTCGATCAAGGACACGATGTACTGCTCAACGGCTGGAGCCACGTGTATGGCGTGGATCTCGCTGCGGGCGGTGAAGATGGTGTCCTGCGCCAGGCGGTCTGTGATTGTTGTGGGCGCAGATGCGGCGTGCTCTTCTTCTTCGCTGCGGACGAGGAGCATGATGTCGCGTTCTGACTTTTCTTCCGGATAGTCGACGTAGACGTGCATCAGGAAGCGGTCCATCTGGGCTTCCGGCAGCGGGTAGGTTCCTTCCTGCTCGATGGGATTTTGTGTGGCCATTACGAGGAAGAGTTTGGGTAATGCGTGCGTTGTGCCCGCAACGGTTACGGTGCGCTCTTCCATGGCTTCGAGCAGCGCGGCCTGGACCTTGGCGGGGGCGCGGTTGATTTCGTCGGCGAGAACGAGGTTGTTGAAGACCGGTCCTGGCTGAAAACGGAACTCGCCTTTGCCTTCGGAGGTGTAGTAGATTTCGGATCCCGTGATGTCGGAAGGGAGCAAGTCGGGCGTGAACTGGATGCGCGAGAGACCGGCGTCGAGAAATTTGCTTAGTTTTTTGATCGCGCGTGTTTTGGCGAGTCCGGGAAGGCCTTCGACGAGAAGATTTCCGTTGGCGAGGAGGCCGATGAGGAGGCGCTCGATCATGGCTTCCTGCCCGAGGACGGTCTGGCTGATTTTGTTTTGCAATTCCAAAAGCGAGTCGCGTGTCGCCATGCCGATTTTCACCGTTTCATGATCAAGTGCAAGTAGACGGCTTTTACAGCACACTTACAGAACTGCTCTTTCGGGTCGCACTACGATAACCGATATCCTCGGGCTGCGCCACCCGGGAGTGGTACCCACCCCTCCTCCCCCTTGCTACGTCGCTTCCATTTATTTTCAATGACTTAGCGAGGGATCATCCCCAGCTATGCTGATGATTTTAAACGGGTTAGGTTGATTCTAGTGTTTTCAATCACTTAGCGAGGTAATAATATACTTGACGCACATACATGTGTGGCGGGACAATTGTTGCCAAACATTTTATGCAAAACTCCCAAAAAACAGGGATCGCCGCAGGAGCGTCTACTGTGACTAGTACGGCGTTCCAAATCAGTCTTGTAGTATGGCCGGACTTCATTCGTTCCAACTTGCAGCATCGCGTGTGGATTGCAGCAACGCTCTGGATGATCTCTGGGATGCTGTGGGCTTGGTGGTTCTTTATCAGAAATAAGAAGATCGCAAAAGAGGAGATTTCTGCTAGTAAGAGTCAGACGGCGAGAGATATTAGCGGGCAAATGTTTCAAGCGGAAAAGATTATCTATCAGGAAGCTATACGTCATCCACCGCCAATAGCTACGCCTCCCCCGCCACTTCCTATATTACGTTTGGATTTTTCCGGTGGAACTGTGGAAGTACATGATGCAATGGTGGCTTTTGTTGATTCACGCGGCCAAAAGTGCCATTCGATACGAGTGCATAACATGGAAGCAGCGGCAGGGGAAGAGGCACATCGGGCGGATGCAATATCTACTCGCCTGACGTATAAGACTTCTGGATTGTCAAGAACTACATCCATTGATCGCGCTTGCTGGATTGGAAATATAGAAAACGAGATTTACTTGCAACCTGGAGACACCAAGCATGTGCTGATTGGGATATCGAATAATAAGAACGAGTGGGTAAATTATCACAATCCGAATCAATATCCCACGGAATGGCCGTCGTCCTATAACAGTTTGCAGGAAGTAAAATTCCCGCTATTTGAGGGTGCGAAGATCATAGGAGAAATAAGCGTCATCTCCCATCGAAACAATAAATCGATCACTTTAGTTACGCGCACTTTTGTCATCACAATCAGCGACAGCAAATTTTTAATCAATATCCGGTGGCAAGATGAAGCCTGAATATAAGAAGGGCCAGAAGATACGCGAAGAGTTCGAGCGAACGATGACTGTACTCTTCCGCGTACCCAAAGATGCAGTGAAAAAACCTGAGAAACCAGCGCCTAAGAAAAAAGCAGGCAAGGATTAACGTATGCGCTTGCCGCGTCCTTGCCGTCTGCGTAACAGGCTGTCAGCTTGCTCCCTGACCTTTACCTGTCAGGGCTGCATAGGTGAGACGCTTGCCTGCGACCTGACTCATCGCCAGATGGAAGCGGTCGGCATCGTTAAGCAGATTGTCTTTCGTTGCGCGAGTATTGAACCTGAAAACCTGCTCCCCAACGTAGCGGTCAAGATGGAATGGCTCTACGGCAACGTATGTACCGCGAAGAGTGCGTTTCAACAAAGCCCAGAAGTTCTCGATGCCGTTAGTGTGAACCTGACCGCGAACATACTCTTCAACATGGTTGACCGTCTCATGAATGTAGTTTTCGGCAGAGAGATTGTCGTATCCGGTGTAGCAGTCGGTGAAGACCTTGGAGCCTTTCTCGATCTGCTCCAGAATCTCGTTCTGAAGTGTTTCGCGCTTCACGTTCGGCACAACCTTGGCGCGAACCTGACGGCTCTCACGATCAAGCATCCCGAATACAACAGGCTTTTGGTATCCCTCTTTGGCCAACTTAGACCGCTTGCTGGCGTGCATCTTGCGAGTGTTAGGGCCGAAGTGAGTTTCATCAATTTCGACTGGACCGCTGTCGTCTCCGCCCATCTTCATGAAAGAACCATTTCGCATTGCTTCACGAATCCGGTGAAGCATGTGCCATGCCGACTTTTGCGTGATCCCGAGATTACGCGCCAGTTCGTAACTGGAGATGCCATTCTTGCAGCTAACCAGCATCCACACCGCCGTCATCCATTTATCCATGCCAAGGGCCGAATCCTCAAAAACGGTTCCAACCTTAAGGGTGAACTGCTTCTTGCAGCCATTGCAAAACCAAATCCGGCGGGTCTTCAGGAACGAGTGGGATTCCGAGCCGCAGCGAGGGCAATCGATGCGTCCATCGGGCCAGCGAAGTTCTACAGCATAGCGGAATGCTCTATCGGGGTCAGAGAAGTAAACTATTGCCTGTTGGAGGGTTACAGGTCTTTTGAGTGTGTTCGACATAAGACGCTCCATCAAACTAAGAATAGCTTACGCCTTGTGTTCTAGTGTGTCAAGTATATTATTACCCTTAGCGAGGGGTCCTCTTGTGGGGCAATAGAAAAAGCCCGCCACGCGGGCGAGCTTTCTCTCTATTTCAAGAATATCAGTTTCGGGGGAGACTCTCTGCCAAACATTTTGGCAAATAATGGCCTTCCTTTCAATGACTTACAAAGTACTTTCATGTTTGGGACTTGACACGGCTGTGCGGACAGAATGGACTGCATGGACCGGTGGATGGCTGAAAAACAGATAAAAATAGTGCTTCCGTGTAGGAAATAACAGCAAAAAGCTGCCTAAAGTGCGTTATTAACGCAACGAATTCTCAGGTTGACTTTCAATTGGTTCCAGCGGAAAATCGCTGCGATTCAAGTTGCCCTTCGACATCCCACCGGGCACGAATCAAGAAGAGCAGGCAGCGTTGTGGTTCTTGGCGTTTTTCGCAGGTGCTGTTGCTGGCTTTCCCAATCTGATTTCGTATCGCTGTCCACAGATATTACGCAACGCAGTTCAGACTTTGTCCGAATGAGAGCGCGCTCTGCCTTGATGCAAACATCGGGTTCACCGATGTGAGTGCGTTCCTTCAGAGGAGCTATGCGCAATGCAGAAGCACCGGAATGTGTTGGTTGCGGCTTTTATTCTTGCCGGCTCGCTGATGGGATGTGAGCAGCCAAAGCAGGCGGAAGATATGCAACAGAAGGACACAGGGGCGAAGGCATCCATGTCGCCGCAGGATCTTGCAAACCGCACTGTCGAGCGACGCGCCGTGGAGGCCGTTATCTGGGGCATTCCGGCGGTCAACTTCGACCGTATGTATCAGGCGATGGTGCATGACGCCAAGGCGGGAGAAGGCAGTAACAAGGTGGTCTTCTGGTCGCGCCTCTTTGACTGGAAGAACCAGACGTTGACGCCGAATCCCGACTCGATCTACGTGATGCCGTTCTTCAATACGAAGGACGTTGGGCCCATGGTTCTAGAGATCCCTCCTGCTGGCGCCGATGGTTCGATTACCGGCTCCATTGACGATTGCTGGCAGACCGCTATTGCGGACGTGGGACCCGCAGGCACCGATGGGGGAAAGGGCGGCAAGTATCTGCTGCTGCCTCCCGGTTACAAAGATAAGGTTCCCTCCGGCTATATTCCTCTTGAGACTTACAACTATGAAGGCTACGCTCTACTGCGCTCCATTCTGAAGAGCAACAGCGAGGCCGATGTTGCCAACGCCGTCGCCTATGGCAAACGGATCAAGCTCTACCCGCTCTCGCAGGCGGCGCATCCGCCCGAGACGCAATTCACCGATGCGATTGATGTGGTCTA
Organism: Acidobacteriota bacterium; assembly: GCA_013285705.1. Taxonomy (GTDB): domain Bacteria; phylum Acidobacteriota; class Terriglobia; order Terriglobales; family Acidobacteriaceae; genus Alloacidobacterium. Next base: position 2,090 of record JABDHA010000111.1, on the reverse strand, counting down.
TGACGCGACGATTCCGTGGGACATGCGCTACTTCGAATCGCTCAATCGCATTGTCCAGATGGAGCCGTGGTTGACTCGCGATAAGGCCATGATCGATCAGCTCAGGTCCATCGGCATCGAGAAGGGCAAGACATTCAGCCCTGATGCTTCTACGCAGGACATTCTTAAACGGGGCGTCGCCGAAGCGCATGCGTGGCTGGTGAACAACTATGAGACCCACTACTTTCCGCCGCCTTTCTATCCCGGCGGACACTGGTTTCTTCCAGCCTCGCCAGAGGTGGTGCAGGGCCTGTCGACCTTCTACGCCAATCCTGATACGTATCCCCTCGACAGCCGTGGCACCGCCTACACGCTTGGCTTCTTCAGTGCCAAGCACTTCGGCGCAGGGCAGGCGTACCTGATGACCTTCAAGGACAAGGATGGCAACAGCCTCAGCGGCGGTACGATTTACCGGCTCAACGTTCCAGCGAACGCGCCCGTCCGGCAATACTGGTCGGCGACGGTCTACGACCGCGAGACCCACGCTCTTATTCGTAACGCACAGTGGCCCAGCCGCTCCTCGCAGACGCCTGGATTGCAAAAGAACGGTGACGGCTCGGTCGACATCTACTTCGGTCCCAAGGCCCCGCAGGGGAAAGAGTCGAATTGGGTGCCCACTCATGCGGACAGTGGCTTCGAGGTGCTGTTCCGCTTCTATGGTCCGGACAAAGCATTCGCCGAAAAGACGTGGAAGCTGCCTGACATCGAGAAGGTCCAGTAGCTTTCTGTTTGCTGAATGATTCGAGGAGATAACAATGCAGAAACGCAGCGCACTGACCGTAGCCATCCTCGCCGGCTTGTTGTTTGGGTGTGAGCAGCCGAAGCAGGCTCCAGCAACCCAGAGCTCCGATAACGGATATTCCTTCGAGCGCGGTTATCCTTCTGGCGATACCGCGCAGAAGGCTTATGACGATGCTGATCTGAATCGCGCCGTCGAAGCTTATCGCTTCTTTTATCCCACCGTCTCGGGCCACGCCATTTTCAAAGGGAATGAAAAGATCGGAATCGTACCGAACAAGGTTTTCGGTACGCTCGACTCCAAGCCCAAGCACGTCGGCTTCACTCTCAACTCAGACACTCCTTACGCGCCGATGCTGATGGACCTTTCAGACGGTCCCATGGTGATTGAACTGCCACCTGGGCCGCTAATCTGCATCGCCATGGACGTCAATCAGCTCTGGATCGCCGATCTCGGACTGCCCGGCCCCGCTGCGGGCAAGGGTGACAAAGTGGTCTTCATGCCTCCGGGCTCGAAGGACAAGCCTCCTGCCGGCTACCGCGTGGCCTACTCGCCCTCCAACACGATGCTTGTCGGCATTCGCTCGCTGCCTGTCGGTGGCGATGTTCCGGCAGCGGTCGAACGCATCAAGACGGTCAAGGTTCATCCGCTGAAGCCCACGCCAGAATGGCCGGAAGCGAAATGGCTCGACCTGACTCCTGAACCGCAGGATACGACTCCGCTCGCATGGGAGAACAACATGCAGTTCTGGCAAGAGCTGTACGAGGTGATCAACGCCGAGCCACCCAACCCGCACTTCCACTACTTCTACGGTGAGCTGGCCGCGCTTGGCATGGAGAAAGGCAAACACTTCAACCCGGACGCGCACATGAGCGCGATCCTTGAGAAGGCTGCGAAGATCGGCAACGCGCAGATGCGCGTCGAGTCTTTCGGCGACCGTCGTCCTGACCGCATTGTCTGGCTTGATCGCAAATGGGAGTGGGCTGCTTTGCGCTTCGAGGACGGCGATTTCAATACCCCGAACTATGGCGATCTCTATGCTCGCGACAAGTGGTTCTATCAGGCCATTGGAGCATCGCCCGCCATGTTTAAGCGCGATCCGACGGCTGGTTCGCTCTACTGGCTCGGCGTGCGTGACAACACAGGCGCAACGCTCGACGGTGGCAAGACCTCCAAGCTGACGGTGCCGCAACCCGTTCCCGGCAAGCTCTTCTGGTCGGTAACGGTCTACGACACGGACACGCGCAGCCAGGTCGACACCGACCAGGGCAAAGCCGCGTTGCGGTCCATGTTCGAGCTGAAGAATGTTCCA
>JABDHA010000110.1 GCA_013285705.1 Acidobacteriota bacterium | reverse complement strand
CTCTTCTGGCTGGCGGACACAGTGACATTTCATCGTTTGGTGCGGTTGCTTTTGCTGACCGCGGGCATGCTACTGTGCGCGGGACAAACGTTCGCGGGCGCTCAGGCGCCTGGGACGGTCTATGTACAGGCGCAGAACACCTCCTTTCATGTCATTGACGGCGTGACGCTCACGGTGAAGCGCATGAACGGGTTTATGGTTCCCCGTCCGGGCAAGATCGCGTCGCTCGACGATAAGAAGTCGTTTACGCTGCAGATCGTCAATGCGGAGACCTATCTTTCGGCGCAGAATCTGGCGACGCTGCTCAACACCTATGTCCTGCCACACGCACAGACATCGATTCATGATGTTGCCGTGCATTTTGAAGACCAGACGATCGTGGTGAAGGGTTCGCTCAAAAAAGGTCTCGATGTGCCGTTCGAGGGCAAAGCCACGTTGAGCGTTACGCCGGACGGCGACCTGCAACTGCACTTCACCGATTTGAAGGCGGCGGGTGTGCTGAAAAAAGGGCTGCTGGATGCGCTTGGGATCAAGCTATCGAGCGTGGCTCAACCACAGCATCAGCCCAGCTTTCTGATTCAAGGCGATGACGTGATTGTCTCCGTGATGCGGCTGTTTCCTCCTCCGCATATTGCAGGGAAGCTGTCGTCGGTTCGCATTGAGGGGGATCAGTTTGTCGAGGTGTTCGGTCAGCCGGGTGCGACCTTTAAGCCTGTGCCGGTCGCGGCGGATCGATTTATCTACTTTCGCGGCGGCACGGTGGCCTTCGGCAAGTTGACGATGAAAGACGTCGACCTGGAACTGGTGGATAAGGACGCGACCAAAGTCTTCGATTTCTCGCTGGACCACTACCGTCAGCAACTCGATGCTGGGTACTACAAATCCCTGCCGAATCTAGGCCTCGTCGTGTATGTGGCGGATTATACGACCCTTTCACAGAACAAATAGCGCGGACTGTCGCGTTTGACACTCGCACGAGGGCCGGATAGCGTCAGAATTACGCGGTTATGCGAGGAACAATGAAATTTTCTTCTGTGATGCGAGTGGCTGCCCTGGTATGCGCGACAGCGCTCACGGCCCACGCGCAGGATCTGTCCAGCTTTGAGAAGCGTATTACGACCAAAGTATTGCCGAATGGGCTTACGCTGATCGTCTGCGAACGTCCCGAGGCTCCGGTGTTTTCCTATTTCACGATTGTCGATACCGGGGACGCGAACGATCCGGGCGGCCAGTCCGGCATCGCGCACATGTTCGAGCACCTGGCGTTCAAGGGAACCAAAGACATCGGCACCACCGATTATCCCGCCGAAAAGGTCGCGCTCGACAAGGTGGAACAGACTTATGCGGCTTATGACGAGGAATATCGCAAGCGGGTCGGGCGCGACGAAGAAAAGCTGAAGACGCTGCATGCGGCATTTGAGCAGGCACAGGCTGAGGCGCAGAAATACGTCATTCCGAACCAGTTCACCGAAATCGCTGAAGCGAACGGCGCCACGGGCCTGAATGCGCAGACCAGCCTCGATGACACGCAATATTACTGGAGCATGCCGTCGAACCGCTTTCAATTGTGGGCGTATATGGAAAGCGACCGCATCGCCAATCCAGTGCCGCGCGAGTTCTACAAAGAGCGCGATGTGGTGATGGAAGAGCGGCGTATGCGCACGGATTCGAATCCGATCGGCCGGATGGTCGAGCAGTTTCTGGCAACGGCGTATGTGGCGCATCCGTATCATCGTCCGGGCGTAGGCTGGGCCAGCGAACTGAGCCAGATCACGGCTACGGAAGCGGCTGATTTTCACCAGACATATTACGTGCCGTCGAACATCGTGATCGCGGTCGTTGGCGACGTGAAGGCCGAAGAAGCGATGCCGGTGCTGGAGAAGTATTTCGGGGCGATCCCGACAGGACCGAAGCCGGAAGCGATGAGCACGGTCGAGCCGCCGCAGACGGCGGAGAAGTCGGTTCTCCTAAAAGAGCAGACGCAGCCGCTCTATCTTGAGGGCTACCACAAGCCGGATTATCGCGATCCGGACGACGCCGTGTACGACGCGATTCAGGATATTTTCTCGAACGGGCGCACCTCGCGGCTCTACCGCAGCCTGGTGCGAGACCAGCAGATTGCGGCTCAGGCTGAGGGCTTTAGCGGCTTTCCCGGCGACAAATATCCCGGCCTGTTCGCCTTCTTCGCTGTGCCAAATCCAGGACACACGCCCACAGAGATGCGGACGGCGATTCACAAAGAGATCGACAAGCTGAAGACGGCTGACGTCTCGGATGACGAGCTGGCGATGTTCAAAACGCGGGCACGGGCCGATCTGCTGCGCGGGCTGGGCGACAACCAGGGGCTGGCGGAGCAGTTGGCTATCTATCAATTACGGTATGGGGATTGGCAGGAGCTGTTCAATCAATTGAAGAAGATCGATGCAGTATCGAAGGCGGATATTCGCCGCGTGGCCAATAAAACATTTGTGGATACGAACCGGACCTACGCCATGGTTGAGTTTCAAGCGCCGAAAGGCAGCGCTGCACAGCAGGCTCAGGGAGGTGCTCAGTGAAGGCCTTCTCAAAGACAAATCAACCGCCAAGAACGCTAAGAGTGCCAAGGTTCGCAGAGATATCTCTTCACCACAGAGATCACAGAGTACACAGAGATTTTCAGTTGATTCTCTTAGCTCTTATTCTGCTTGTTTCCGGGATTGCGGCCCGTGCTCAGCAGGCGCAGCCGTGGAAACAGATTCCCATTCCGCCGCTGCATCCCTTTCATCCGACACAGCCTAAGCGGATTGAGCTGAAGAATGGCCTGGTGATTCTCCTGCAGGAAGATCATGAGCTGCCGTTCGTCAACGGATTTATTGAGATGCGCGGCGGCTCGCGCGACGAGCCTGCGGCTAAAACAGGCCTGGTTGGCCTTTACAGCGACGCGTGGCGCACGAGCGGCACGGCCAGCAAGGATGGCGACCAGCTGGACGACCTGCTCGAAGCCAAAGCCGCCAAGGTAGAAACCGGCGGCGACACCGATTCGACTTCTGTCTCGTGGTCGTGCCTGAACAAGGATGAGGACCAGGTCTACGGGATCGCAATCGATCTGCTGGAGCACCCGGTCTTTAAAGACGACAAGCTGATGCTGGCCAAGCAGCAGGCGGCCGCAGGCATTGTCCGGCGCAATGACGACGCCAGCGGCATCGCCGAGCGCGAGGCGGCCAAGCTCGTGTATGGCCCCGACAGCCCTTACACGCGCGAGCCGGAGTTGGCGACGATCAAAGCGGTCACGCTCGCCGACCTGAAGCAGTGGCATGACAAAACCATCGTGCCCAATAACATGATCATCGGGGTGGAAGGCGATTTCGATGCCGCCACGATGGAAAAGACGCTGCGCAACACCTTCGAGAGCCTGCCGCGCGGTACGGCATGGCCGAAACCGACAGGAGAATTTCCCGGGCCGAAGCGTGGTGTGTATGTGGTCGACAAAAGCGATGTAAACCAGAGCAACGTGCAGATTGTCGGGCTGGGAACGCTGCGCAACAATCCGGACTATTTTGCCTTGTCGATCATGAACGAGATTTTCGGCGGCGGTTTCGGCTCGCGCCTCTTTCAGGATGTGCGCACGAAGCAGGGATTGGCTTATGAAGTAGGCGGCGGCTATGGTTCTTCCTATGATCATCCCGGGATGTTCCGCGTGCTGGCGGCGACCAAGAGCGAGAGCACGATCAAGGCCACGCAGGCAATGCTGACAGAGATTGCGGACCTCAAGACGAAGCCATTCACAGACGACGAGCTGAAGCGGGCAAAAGACCAGGTGCTCAACTCCTTCATCTTTAACTACGACACCAAAGAGAAGGTGCTGGCGGCAGCGGCGAAGCTTGAATTCTACGGGTACCCCGCAGACTTTCTTGAAAAATACCGTGACGGTGTAGAGCATGTGACGACCGCCGACCTGGAGCGCGTGGCGAAGAAGTATATCGACACATCCAAGCTGGCTGTCCTGGTAGTTGGCAACCAGCAGGAGTTCGGCACACCGCTTACCGAGCTTGGATTGGGTGCGCCGCATCCTATCGACATCACCATTCCCGGAATGCCAGAACAAGGTCCGCCGCAACAGAGCCCCGGCGGCAACGAAGGAGAACAATAAATGCGGTTCGCCATTGTGATTATGGCCGCAGGTAAAGGCACGCGTCTTAAATCAAAGCGCGCCAAGGTGCTGCATCATATCGGCGGCAAAGCGCTGCTCGAACACGTCATCCTCGCTGCCACGCAGATTGTTCCACCGGAGGATGTGTATGTGGTGGTCGGCCATCAGGCTGGCGCAGTGCAGGCGGCGGTAGCGTCCACGGGTGTGAAGTTTGTCACGCAGGCGGAACAGCGCGGCACCGGCCACGCGATCCAGACGGTGCGCGAAGCTGTCAGCGGCTATGAGCACCTCATCGTTCTCTCCGGCGACGTTCCTCTGCTGCAGCCGAAGACGATTGCGCGGCTGCGCGACTTCCATCTTTCGGAACGGGCAGCGATGACCATTCTTACCGCTGCTCCTGACGACCCGAACGACTATGGGCGGGTGCTGCGCAAGTCGCCTGCTTCGGCGGAAGCGATAGCAATTGTCGAGCAGAAGGCGCTGACGCCGGAACAGGAGAAAGTCCGCGAGATCAATTCCGGCATCTATGCCTTTGCCACGGAGCATCTCTTCAAGAACATCAGCGAACTGACCACCAGCAACGCGCACGGTGAGTACTATTTGACGGACATGGCCAGAATTCTGGTGCAGGAAAAACAGAGGGTCGTGGCCATCGAGGCGGATTCGGCGACGGAGGTTCTGGGCGCCAACACGATTCTAGAAATGGTTGAGCTGGACGCGGCCATGCGCTTGAGCATCGCCCACAAGCTGATGGCGCGGGGTGTAACCATTTACCGTCCCGAGACGACGGTCATCGACTCCGATGTGAAGGTTGGAGCCGATACCATTATCGAGCCGTTTGTGCAGTTGCTGGGCGATACGCACGTTGGCGAAGACTGCCTGATTCGCTCGTATTCAGTGATTGAAAACTCGATACTTGATCATCACGTATTGATACGGCAGGGCTGCATCATCAATGACTCCCGCATACACTCCAGCGCAGAACTCGGACCTTATGCGCGTCTTCGTCCCGGTAGCGAGATTGGCGAAGAGGCGCATGTTGGCAACTTTGTGGAAACGAAAAAAATGCGCCTGGGGAAGGGGTCAAAGGCCAGCCATCTGAGCTATCTGGGAGATGCGGAGATCGGCAGCGGCGTAAATATCGGCGCCGGTACCATTACCTGCAATTACGACGGAGTGAATAAACACCGCACCCTGATTGAAGACGGCGCTTTTGTGGGCAGCCATTCGACACTGGTAGCGCCGCTCGTGATTGGACAGGGAGCGTACATTGCCGGGGGCTCGACGATTACCGAGGACGTTCCGCCAGATGCTCTGGCGCTGGGACGCACGCGACAGACAACCAAAGTGGAATGGGCAAAGAGCCGGCGCTCGCAGATTCATGCCGCGAAAGAAGTAGAGAAGAGCCGCCAGGGTTGATGGAAGATACGAGGCCGATCAGGCGGCCTCGCGGCTCGCTTCCATTTCGGAGAGGATGCCGCGCAGGCGGATTCTGGCTGAGAAGAGCGCCCGGTTCACCTGTGGCTGGGGCATGTCGATAAGGCGGGAAATCGCCTCCGAAGAATACCCTTCCACGTCGCGCAAGAGAAAAAGCAAGCGTTCGGCTGGGGGCAGATCCTGAATCGCTTCTTCAAGATCGGTGCGCCGGACGTTTTTGCCGCTCATCGTCGCCGATGTGGTCACGGGCGCTGATTCTGCTGGAGTGAGGGGAAAATGCGTGCGAAGCTCGGCAATCAGCGCGCAATCGATTGCGTCGCCATCCGGCTTGGGCGCGACGGCGAATGCCTTGACGAAACTGTTGGTAAGTACCTGCTCAGCCTGGAGTTCGTTGCCCGTCATGTGATAGGCAATGGAGAAGATACGGTGCCGATGGCTTTCATAGACGTCGCGCTGCACCTGCTCAATCGAACGTTCCTCGAGCTTGACGGCGACAATTCTATTGGATGTCTCTTCAAACAATGCACGAACGTTGAAGCTCAAGAGCGCCCTTTCAAACTACAGGTACAAGCGGGAAACTATTATCTTAAACGATTCCATCAGTCTCAGTCTGCGAGACTTAATTTCCTGATTTCAATATGATGATGCTATTTTCTAATGTCAAGATCACTCTGACATAAAAAAAATAAGTGCGATGTACCGTTTCGCTCTATCTATTTCCTGTATTGAGAGAGAAGATGATTGCGAGATTGATAGGCGAACAAACTGGAAACGCAACCATAGAGTATCCAGAGCCCGGAATTTGCGATTTCATTGTTGGCGGTCCGTTGGTGGAATGTTCCGTTTCTCGACGGCCGGCTCCGTTCATCCGAAAGGCGAGTTGAGAAAAGGCACATGGCTTCAGAACGAATTCTGGTGGTCGATGATGAGCCCTATGTCAGGACAGTAATCGCGGCCATGCTCGAAAAAGCATATTACCAGCCGGTGCTGGCCGCCAACGGTCTGGAGGCCATTGAGCGCCTGCAGAACGATCCCCCATACGATTTAGTGCTTTCAGACATCATGATGGCTGGCCTGGATGGGATGAGCCTGCTGGAGCGCCTGCGTGAGATGCAGCCCGAGACCCCGATGGTGATGGTGACGGCGATTCACGATGTGGGTGTGGCCATTTCTGCGATACGCAAGGGCGCCTATGATTATCTGCTGAAACCCTTCGAAAAAGAGCAGCTGCTTGCGACCGTCCGGCGGGCGCTGGACCATCGCCGCCTGGCTCAGCAAAACTCCATGTACCAGTCAAACCTGGAGCAGTTGGTTGCGGCGCGAACCGATATGCTACGGCAGGCCATTTCGGACCTCGAGCGCTCGTATGACATTACGCTCGAAGCGCTGGGCGATGCGCTGGACCTGAAAGATGCGGAAACGGAAGGCCATTCCAAGCGCGTGACCGGATATACGGTCGCACTGGCACGAGCGATGGGGCTTTCAGCCGCTGATATCCGGACGATTGCGCGCGGGGCGTTCCTGCACGACATCGGCAAAATGGCGATTCCGGATGCCATTCTGCTCAAACCGGGCCGTCTGGATATGGAAGAGCAGGCCGTTATGCGCGACCATTGCGCGCGCGGCTACCAGATCCTGTGCAAGATTCCCTATCTGCGCGAGGCGGCGGAGATCGTGTACGCGCACCAGGAACATTTTGACGGCAGCGGGTACCCCCGCGGTCTGCGAAGTGAGCAGATTCCGTTGGGGGCGAGAATCTTTGCCGTCGCCGACACGCTTGACGCGATCACGTCCGACCGTCCCTATCGCCGCGCCAATACGTTTACTGCGGCCAAGAACGAAATACAGCGCTGTGCAGGAACACAGTTTGACCCCCAGGTGGTCGACGTTTACTTGAGCATGCCGGACCGCCTGTGGATTGACCTTCGTGCCGAAATCGGCCAGCATGCCCGATTTTCTCCCTTTTCTTTGAGCGGAGCCGAAGCGAGAGTATAAAGACCCCCAAGCAAGGAGATTCTCGATGCCGCTACTCAGCCCTGCCGCCGTCCAGGAAAAGCTAAAAGAACTGCCAGGATGGAGCCTTGCGGGCAAAGAGATCGTTCGTGAATTCAGCTTTGCTGATTTTGTCGGGGCCCTGCGTTTCGTGAACGCAGTAGGCGAGCGGGCGGAAGCCGCGGGCCATCATCCCGATATCGACATCCGCTACAACAAAGTGAAGCTGGCGCTTACCTCGCATGATAGCGGTGGGCTGACTGAACGCGATTTTCATCTGGCGAAAGTAGTGGATGCGATTTCTACCAAAAACTGAAGTTCAGATTCAATAAATGGCATCATCGTCTATGGAAATTGGCTTTTGCGCCTTGTCCTGACACTGATTTTGGATATTTGTCAGGGTTCTGCGATTCCATAACACCACCGCAATTCCCCCAAATAGAGCAGAACCCAAAACCAGCAAGCCGGTACGTAGGCGGGTGGAGCGGGGTTCTTTATCAACCTCATTGCTATTAGAATCAATCACTTGCGCGGGGTTGCTCATGCTTGTCGGCTTCCCTTCATGGATCTTTTCTTTTGATGCAGCTACTGATCGGACCGCAACTTTTCTTTCCATTCGTGTTTTTTACAAATAGATTGCTTGTAATCGTCGCCGAGATCGCGTAAGCTACATGAAATTGAAGAAAAAGTACGCGATCTCATAGAAGTTGAAAAAATCTGGAGCGCAACGGCACTAAGAAGCATCTATTTGAATGTATGATGATTGCTGATGATCGAGCGGGGCTCTCACAGCAAGGACAAAGTTTATAAGTTGCGTCACTGGCCTCCCGGCACGGACAAATAACCGTTCGTGCCGTCTTTTTTTTGAATTTTCGGACACGGCGCGTCTTCCCAATCCTGCTTCCCGACTCATTCCCTTTCCGTCTACCTCTACAAATCACCAGCTTGCGCTAATCTATTCTGCAGGAGCAGTGCATGAAACGGATTTTCCTGGGCATGGCCCTCGGATTTGCCACGATCGCCAGCTACGCCCAGTGGTCGAACCCCGCCGACGATATTCCAGCGTACCACCCCGCACCACCCGCAAAGACCGAAGCACTGCCGCCCATTCTCGCCGGCGACCAATTGCAAGGCGATTACTTCCGCTATCCGTGGCAGAAGGAAGTGTACAAAGAGGCCGCGCAAGTGCCGAAGGTTCTCTATCAGCTTCCCTGCTACTGCCGCTGCGACAAAGCCCTGGGCCACACCAGTCTGCACAGCTGCTTTGAAGGCACGCATGGCGCCATCTGCTCGACCTGCGCGAAAGAGGGCGCGTATGCGTACAAGATGACCAAGCTCGGCAAGACGCCGAAAGAGATTCGCGCCGGGATTGAGAGCAAAGACTACGAGTCGATCGACCTCAATCAGCTGGGCGGTATGTAAGCTGGAACTCCTCGGCTGATCGGTACCGGAAAATAATCAAGAAAAGGCCCTCATTCCGCAATGCCGGAGAGGGCCTTTTCGTTTGTCTGCGTGACGGTAAGGCAACGCAGCTCAGGGTCCGAATGACCACTTCCATGTGGAGTGCTTACTCGCCACGCTCTGCTACACTCGCGCCATGGGCCGTGGTTTTTTTCTCACGTTTGAAGGGCTGGATGGTTCCGGCAAGACCACGCAGATGCGCAAGCTGGCCGCATGGCTGGAAGCGCGCAGCGAGCAGATCATCGTCACCCGTCAACCGGGCGGCACTCGTATCGGTGACCGTATCCGCCAGCTGCTTCTTGATTCGCGCACGGAAAATCTTGCCGCACGAGCTGAGCTTGGGCTGATGTTTTCTGATCGGGCGCAGGCGATTGCTGAAGTGATCGCACCGGCGCTCGAAGCTGGCCGTGTGGTTCTTTGCGACCGCTACACCGATTCCACAGAGGCGTATCAGGGCGGCGGACGCGAGCTCGGCAGCGAGGTTGTGCTGAAGCTGCATGACGTGATGTGCGGAGGACTACAGCCGGACCTGACAATTCTCCTGTTGCCTGATTTTGCGGCATCGCTTACGCGCGCGCGGCGGCGCAACGACCGCATGACGAAGGGCGGCACGGACGAAAATCGTTTTGAGCGCGAAGATGAGGTTTTCTACCGTCGCGTCTATGAGAAATATCGAGAGATCGCGGCGCGCGATGTTTTGCGCGTGGCCGCGATCGAGAGCGATGCTGCCATCGATGAAATCCATCAGCGCATCGTAGGAGTGGTAGAGGAGCGTCTGGCGCTCCGATGAGTTTCCATGGCCACCGCCTCCCAAGGCGATAAACACTGGATCGTTGAAGAGCGCGGCGACTACCGTTTTCCACCCGGGCTGAAGCGCAACCTACCGTTTTAACACCCTGCACCAGAGGGACCGCGTTTGGCGAAGAGCGCTCGAGAGACACGGCGTGCCGCGATTCATACTCTGCTCACTGCGGAGCTTCTAGAATTGCGCTACAACGATCTGGATTGTGCTATAAGTGAGCTCGAAAAGCAGGTTGTGAAAGATATCTGAAACTCTCTATGAATTCAGCCTACTGCATCAACGGAAATATGACGCCCAATATCCCGAAAGAGATTAAAGCGCTCGTCGCAGCACTACAGTTACGCGGCAGCCAGAGTGAGCAACTGCAAGGTCTGAGTGATTCGGAGTGGAAATCTCTTCTCTCATTCTGCGAATGGGCGTCCCTTACATTCCTGCTATTGCAAGTCCAGAGTAATGGGTTTCCGCGTTGGGTGATGGAACGCCTGGAAAGAAATGCAGCAGATAATACGAGGCGCTTCGAAAGAGCAAAAGCAACGTACCTGGCGGTCGCAAAAGCGCTGGAAAGCTCAGACATTCAGTATGTGGTAATGAAAGGGTTTACCAAATACCCGGACTATGTGAGCGATCCCCGGCTCCGTATGCAGTCGGATATTGATCTGTATTGCCCTGGGGATGCAATTCACCAGGCATACTCTGCATTATCGGCAATCGGCTATTATCCTGGCCAGACGGTGGACTACAGTCATGCCGACCATTTGCCAACGATGTTTCGCGAGGGGGATTGGACCTGGCGCGGAAACGTATTCGACCCTGATATGCCGCTGTCTGTCGAGCTTCACTTCTGTCTTTGGAATGAAAAAACTACCCACTTCTCGGTGCCAGGTCTAGATGGCTTTTGGGAAAGACGTGTCATGCGGTCTTTGGAAGAATTCACATTTCCTGCCTTTTGTGAGGTAGATGCTCTTGGCTACTATGCGCTTCACACGTTACGAAATCTTGTTAGAGGAGTTCCGATCACACGTGATGTATATGAGTTAGCCCTGTTTCTACATCACCATGCGGAGGACACATCCTTTTGGGCAACATGGCGCGAACACCATGAGGGCACTTTGCGCTCGATGCAGTCGATTGCGTTCTGCATTGCAAAAGCATGGTTCGGCTGCGATACCTCCCCGGAAGCACAGGGCGAAATTGATCATCTTTCACCAGCAATTCAGCAATGGTTCCATAGCTTTGTATATTCTCCGTTGGAAGCGATGTTCCATCCGAATAAAGATCATGTATGGCTTCATTTGAGCTTGCTCAACTCATCGAAGGAGAAACAAACTATCTTGCGGAAAGTGCTGTGGCCAGCGCGCTTTCCTCCCTTGAGAACGCCTGCCGCGGATTTTGATAAATTCGGACAGGCCAGAAAAGGCTGGCCGGCTCAGGCGCATGTTAAGTACCTCTTCTACTTTGTGTCTCGATCCGTGCATCACATGCGTGTTCTTCCATCCACGTTATGGCATGGCCTTCGCTGGTGGGCCTCCCAACGTCAGCCAGGAAAGCAGTTCTGGATATTCTTAGCAGTCTCTTTTTTCTTGACGTAGGCCTTTCCATTTATTTCCGGCCATTCAGTCTATTCCTGATGCGTTTGCGAGTGGGTTGAACGCAACCCGATACTGGCGCTTCGAGCGACATCGATTTGAGCGCCTGGAGCTTCGCTTGACGTGATCCCTGGCATCAGATATTGGGCAACTGGTAAGACAGAGGCTTCTGCCACACCCATCTCCATGGCTTGGCACGCACCACGCCGTATGTCTGCGCCTCATCACTGCCCCAAGGCTTCTGCCCGCTCCACTCGCAGCGTAATCAGTTCCCAGCCAGCGACATCTATATCGGTTGGAGCGGGACTGAGTTGCTCTTCAGCTAAATTACTGAGCCATGTTTTGCCCACAGTGGGGAGAGACCATGTCAGCCTAGCCTTCCGCGCTTCGCCTGAAGCGCCAAAAAGGCGGACGACCCATGCCTTTTCGTCGTCGCTGGGTTTCAACGCTAATACCAGCACATCGGCCGGTTCTACGCGGAGGAGGGAGTTTGCATGCAGTTCCTGATTTGATGAACGCGCGGCCAACAGGGGCTGCGTCAGCCCGATAGCGAAACGGCTTGCTGCCGCTGCGTCATATGCCTGATGAGGGCGCAAGGCATAGCGAAACTCGACTGGGCCTTCCTGATAAGCAAGATAGTTCGTTCCCCAATGGTTGTTCATCACCCAGGAATAGAATTTTTGTGTCGGTTCGATGTGCTTGCGCCAAACGCTCGGGTCTTTCTGTGAGCCCAACATCGTTGCGGTGATACCGCCAACCTCAACGAGCGGAGCATCCAGCGTAGCCC
>JABDHA010000109.1 GCA_013285705.1 Acidobacteriota bacterium | reverse complement strand
GGTTCTGATCGAACTTGCCCGGGCTTTCCCTTCTAGCGGGCCTTCGCTTTGTCTGAAATAACCTCAGGGAGGGCTTTGCCGCCTGGCTTCCATTTAGAATTCGTATGTCACTCAGAAGCGCCGTACGCTATGGAGATAAGGGATGCCCGACCTTTGGCGAATCTTGCTCCCCCTGATGATTCTCGTCCCCTTCTCGTCAGCACAAGAGACACACAGCCACCGTGCACCTGAAAAACTGGGAAAAGTATCGTTTCCTATCTCCTGCCTACCGGTCGTTCAGGACCGGTTCGACCGAGGCGTGGCTCTGCTTCACTCCTTCGCTTATAAGGCTGCAGAAGAGGTATTTCAGGACGTGGCCGAGTTGGATCCGCGGTGCGCAATGGCACATTGGGGAGTGGCGATGACCTACTTTCACCAGCTTTGGGACCCGCCTATTGAGCCCGCGACAATTTCGACCGCGCAAAAGGAGATCCAGCGGGCGCAGCAGATCAGGGCAGGATCCGAACGTGAACGCGAGTTCATCCATGCGCTGAGTTTGCTCTATCAGGACGTTGCCACCGTTCCGTATCGTACGCGGGTGATGAACTACGAGCAAGCGATGAGCAATCTCGCTGTAGAGGACAGGAAAGATGTCGAAGCACAGGTGTTTTATGCGCTCGCACTGCTGGCGAACGCAACTCCTGCGGACAGGACGCATGCGAAACAGAAAAAAGCCGCCGATCTACTCGAGCCGATTGCTCGCGCCTACCCGCAACACCCGGGAGCTCCTCACTACCTTATCCATGCGTACGACAATGCTGAGCTCGCACCAAAAGGTCTCCCGGCGGCAAGGGCCTACTCCCAGATTGCACCCTCAGCACCGCATGCATTGCACATGCCGTCGCATATATTCACGCGACTCGGCCTATGGGAAGACTCAATCAACTCCAACCTCGCGGCAAGGGAAGCAGCGCACCGGCAGGGTGACACGGGCGAAGAACTCCACGCCATGGATTATCTGGTGTATGCCTACCTGCAGAGTGGGCGCGACAATGATGCTGCCTTGGTTCTTCAGCAACTCAAAAACATGCCGAAGCTGGATGTCAGCGAATTCAAAATAGCCTACGCCTCCGTTGCTATGCCGATTCGCTATGCGGTTGAGCGGGGTCAATGGGGCGACGCTGCCGGCATCATCCCTGCAGAAGAAGCTCCGCTTCCTGTTGTCGCAATTGCGGTTTGGGCTCGTGGCCAGGGACTCGCTCGGGGTGGAGACGCCGCCGAAGCGCGCACGGAAATTGATCGATTATGGCAGCTCGAAGAGCAGCTTCGCACGTCAGGCGATGACTATTGGGCCACGCAGGTTGGGATTCTGAGGAGAGAAGTCATGGCGTGGTCAGCCCAGGCGAACGGGAAAACGGATGAAGCCGCAGCGTTGATGCGCGCGTCAGCCGATGACGAGGACGCAATGGAGAAGCTTCCAGTGACACCGGGACCGATTGTTCCCGCCCGCGAACAGCTCGGTTTCTTGCTTCTCGAACAAAAGCACCCGAGGACGGCGCTAAAAGAATTTGAGACAGCACTTGTAAATGCGCCGGGACGGCGCGGGGCACTACAGGGCGCAGCACAAGCTGCCGAACTCTCCCACAAGAACTAGACTCATTATCGTGTTGCCATGCGGCATCCAGAGACCGCGTGTGAATCGGCTGGATGCTGGTACTTCTTCTGGCTCACTAAAACTCACAACTCTCCCAGCAAGAACGTCCTTCCTGACAGACGGAGCTGTGGACATAGTGATCGTCCGGTCCTGCTTTTCCCATAGTCTTCAGGCACCAATAGGTTGTTGTGGCTCCTGCCAGATCGAGAAGCTCGTCGTGGAATTCACCGAAGGCGCCATACGAGGACTTGCTGCGGAGCGAGGCACAACGAATTTGTACAAGTTGGGTAGACATCTGGTCCTCCTTAACCGACGGCGCTTTGGTCACGCTGCATCTGTCCCGCTGCAAGCAGCACAGTGCGATAGATTGCAGTCTCAAAGAGCTGTGTTTTGTAGCCGTTCTGCGAAAGCGGTGTTGCGTGCAACATCGCGGCCTTCCCGGCGGCGCGTGCTGTGCCTTCATCGATAGTTTTGCCGACGAGGACAGCTTCAGCTTCCTTCGACCGAATTGGCGTAGGCGCGGCCACGCCAAGCACCACAGAAGCCTTGCGGCAGCGTGCGCCATCCATTACCAGAACTATGCCTGCATCTGCGATCGGCCAGTCGAAGCTCTCTTTTTCGCCATACTTCTGGTAGGCGGAGCGCGTGCCTGGTTCGGGTGCCGGAACAAAGATGCTCGTGATCAATTCTCCCGGCCGGACTACGGTTTCGTTCACGACGCTCTTCTCCGGTGGCACATAAAACTCACTCATCGCGACCATGCGTTTGCCGCGCTTTGAAGTGAGCTCCACTTGTGCGCCCAACCCGAGCAAGGGCACAGCAGTCGACGATGGATGCACCATCGCGCAGGAGCTGTTGTTCATGATGGCGTGATATTGGTTCTCGCCGTTATGTGCATGGCATTCGTCGCTGCCTTCGCCCTTCTTCTTGCAGTCGAAGTCGCTGGAACGGAAGTACCAGCAGCGCGGACGCTGCATGATGTTGCCGCCGAGTGTGGCCATGTTGCGTACCTGCGGTGTAGCTGCGTGCCCAGCAGCATCGGCCAGAGCAGAGTAGCTCCGCTGAATCTCAGGATGACTGGCGATCTCACTCAATGTCGACAGTGGTCCCAGGTGCAGGCCATCTGTCGATATCGTTATGCCGCGCAGGCTATCAACATTGCGGATATTGACAAGCCTCGGCGGAGAAACAATGTCCTCTTTCATCAGGTCCAGCAGATCGATGCCGCCCGCCTTGACCATGGCCCCATCGCCGAGTTGCCCGAGAACCTGATCTACCGTTTTGCAATCTACGAACGCGAACTTGTTCATGCTTGCACCTCTTCCTGCACTTTACCGAGTGCGGTGAGCACGCCTGCCGGAGTCATCGGAATCCTGCGCATGCGCACGCCGGTGGCATTGTAGAAGGCGTTGCCGATTGCCGCGGCCAGCGTGATGATGCCCGCAGACTCACCAATGCCCGCGGCGTCGGTGGAACTCTGCGCGATGTAGTTCTCCACCAGCACCACTTCGATCTCAGGCACTTCGCGCGCACCCAGGATTTTGTAGTTTTCGAGGTTTGCGTTCAACATGTAACCGGCATTGCGATCCATAATGCGCTGCTCAAACAACGCATAGGAAATGCCCTGCAACATGCCGCCGTTGATCTGGCTGATGACACCGGTAGGGTTGATGGGACGGCCGCAGTCGTGCGCTCCGAAGACCTTCTCGACATGCACGCGGCCCGTCTCGGTGTCGACGGCAAGTTCGACATAATCCACGCCGCCGTATGTAAGACGTGCTTTCGAGTATTCTGGAACACGCGTTGCGCGAGCCGAAATTTCGTTCGTAGGCAGTTTTGCTGCGACTTGCTTCAGGCTATACGTCTTTGACGGGTCATTCCTGAAGACCACGCGACCATTTTGAACGACAAGATTGTCCGCCGTTGTGCCCAATGACGGGGCCACGGCGGTAAATAACTTCTGCTTGACCTGGTATGCGGCATTTCGTACCGCGGGCGTAATGGAACCGGCTGTGACGCTGCCGCCGGAATTCGGGCCGATAGGAAAGCGCGTATCGCCGATACGGATGACAACCATAGCCGGCGGTATGCCGAACTCCTCGGCTACGACCTGAGCGAGAATAGTCTTCGTGCCGCCACCGAGATCCTGCACAGCGGACATCAACTCAACGGAACCATCGCGCGAAACTCGAACTTCGCACGAAGAATCCATATCGATAAAGCGATACCAGACCGATTGCGCGATGCCCATGCCGCGTTTGATGGGGCCGGTATCGGACCCGTCAGGTTTGCGATTGCGCCAGTTCGTGCGTTCCAGAATCAGCTGGCGCTCAGCCTTGCGTGCGGGGCTCTCGTCGATCTTCTCGCGGAGTGCGAGAGGGTCCATCTTCAATTTGACGGCAAGTTCGTCGATGGCCTGTTCAAATGCGAAGCATCCCTGCGGATGCCCTGGTGCGCGGAAGGCAGCACCAGGACCAGCATTGATAAAGACGTCGTATTCCTCCGTCAGAAGGTTCGGGCACTTGTACAGATTCGTTGCCGGACCTGCAGTACCTGCGCCGGTTCCCACACCCGCTGTGCCGTAGCTGGTAAGTTGGATGGCCGTCAGCGTGCCGTCGCTCTTTGCGCCCATCTTGAGCTTCTGATGCGAGTCGGGCCGGTTGCTGACGATATGCTCCTGCCGTCGATCGAGCATCAGCTTGACCGGAGCGTTTGCCTTGCGTGAAAGGTTTGCCGCAACCACACCTTCGTTGCCCGCCCCGAACTTCGCGCCAAAGCCGCCGCCCATGTATTCGGTGATAACGCGCACCTTGCTCTTCGGCAGCTTGAAGACATCCGCGAACTCATCGCGGACGCTCGCGGTCCCCTGCGTTGAGGCGTAGATCGTGACCTCGTCCGGTTTCCAGTCAACAACAAAACCATGCGTCTCAAGAGCGGAGTGCGTCTGGACCTGCGTAAAGTACTCGCTTTCGACGACAACATCGGCGTCAGCAAAGCCCTTGTCCATATTGCCTATCAGGCGACGCTTTGGCCCGTGCACATTTCCCTTCTGCGGAACGTCCGTAGGACCGCCACCGCCGCCTGCACTTCCCGCAGCATCGGCTGGTCCGGGAAAGACCATCGGGGCATCGTCGGCGCGAGCAGCAGAGCGGTCGACCACGAACGGTATCGCGTCATACTGCACCTTCACCAGCTTTGCTGCATCATCTGCAATCTGTTGCGACACAGCAGCGACGCCCGCGATCGGCTGCCCCACATAGCGGATCGTCGGATAACGCGAAGGCGGCTCCTGCTTCGGGTCCCGCAGTTCTGCGATGCCATATACATGCTCAATCACATGCACGGCGCGAATCCCCGGCAGTTTTTCGGCCTCGGTGGTGTCAATCGCCACGATGCGGCCATGGGGAATCTTTGCGTCTACCATGCGCGCGTAAAGCATGCCGGGAAGCTGCACATCGGCCGTGTATTTTGCTTTACCCAGCGCCTTCGCCGGGCCGTCGTAGCGCTGCGTTGGTTTGCCGATGTATGTTAGTTCCGAATTCGCCGGCAGCGGTGGTGGCTCATCCACCGGCACCTCTCGCTGCTTCTGCTGCAGACCGTTTTGCGGAATACCAAAGACGAAATTCTCAGTCCGTTTGGGCTCCTGCGGCTTCTCTTGCGCTGCGGCCGCCTGTTGCTCTTCAAGGAGGAAAGTTTCCGGCGTCATGCTATGCCTCCGTTCCCGTGTCAAGGTTAACCAGACCTGAAGCCTGCGCACGTTGCTGTGCTACGTCCAGCGTTGCGGCAAAGACTTTTGGATAGGTTCCGCAGCGGCACAGATTTCCACTTACGGCGTGCTTCACATCGTCCAACTTCGGGTTCGGGTTGCGCTCCAGTAGAGCGGCGCAACTCATCACCATACCGGGTGTGCAGAAACCGCACTGCATGGCATCGTGTTTCACAAACGCCACTTGCACCGAATGCATGGTATCGCCGTGCGACAAGCCTTCAATCGTCGTAATCTCGCGGCCAACGGCATCGACTGCAAGGGTCATACACGCCAGCGCCGGAACCTTGTCGATCCACACCGTGCAGGCCGAGCACGATCCGCGATCACACACTACCTTGGTTCCGGTAAGGCCAAGATTGTCACGCAAAGTCTCGGCGAGCGTGTAGCGAGGCTCGACCGAGACCGCAAGCTCATGACCATTGATGTGCAACTTGATCGGCTGCGCGTCCGGACCGATCGTTTGAGCGCCATGTAGCGCGCCCTTCGCATCGCGTGCGAACGCATTTGCGGACTCGATTACGCCGGTCGCGGCGGTGATGCCGGCGCCTTTCAAGAATCCTCGGCGGGAAATTTCTATTTTAGGAGTATCTGCCATAAACAGCCTTTCCGATCGAGAACTGAATGCAAGCGATCACGCGGCTTGAATAGACTTTGATTGATAACTTTAAACCGCGCAGCAAGCGCTAGGCCAGCGAGCGGCGTATATTTTGTTATCTATTTTTAATTGCAATTGGTGATCGACATTCACGATATGAAAGCCCGAGCGTCCCGCTTCACGAACGGCCCGGCCAGGTCCTTTGAAATGAGCGGAGTTCGCCGGCATCTTTTCGAACCTTGGAGAGATCATCGATCGTGCTAAGCACCTGGCTATTTGTACGCGCTGCCAAGTGCGGTTGGAATCGTGGACGAAACTGGTCGAGAAGCTCGAACAAAGCACTGCCACACACAATGGGCGGCCTGATGCGTGACATCTAGCGAATATTGAAATCGTGAACGACCAGGCGCGTGTCCACCATGACGTGTGGCGTGATGGCGTGGAAGGCCCACATATGGACCCAGGCATTTCCTGTCCGGAATGTGAGGAATGACTTCATAACACCTGCTGGAAAGAACGTGAGCAAAACAAAGATGACGGAGACTGTCGCGTGGTAAGGCGAGTCATAGAGTGTCCATGATTCGAAGACGTGCATGAGCGGGTAGCTGACGGCGCCTGCCAGAAAGGCGACTGGCGGAGAGAACAACCGGGCATAGCGCGGCAGTAGAATCGCATAGATGAAGATCATTATGGGGAGATTTGTCCCGCACAGATGCAGTACGAAGGAGAGCGCTCCGCCGACGAGCTGCTGATGCGGCGTGAGCTGAAAGATGTTGGGGCCGGCGAGCTCGTAGGCGCAGCCGATGAGCATGACAACGGCTATGATGAGCGCGTCGTTCTTCCAGTTGGCGGACCACAGATTGAGCGCCTGGCGCGAGTAGCCGCGCCAGCGAAAGCTGAGATACGGAAGAAGCGCGAGGAAGATACCGTTGTACGCAGCCCAGGTGTAGACCGCGGCCGGTGACTGGACGTGCGTCGCGCCGAAGAGGCAGCCGTTGAGATGCAGCGCAATCCCTTCGCCGAAATAGTGCTGTCCAAGGATGCGGCCAGCGAACAGGACGAGGGCGCCGTAAATCCACATGGCCAGCGTTTCGCGTAACGCGATGCCCCGCTCGGGAGCACGTTCGGCGAGGTTGGGAAGTGGACGATAACGCGCCAGAAAGGAGACGATGCCGATGAGCATGATGATCGAAAAGAGACCGATGGAGTTGTTGAGCACATCGGTTATGGGCGGTGTAGTGGCGAGTTCGGGCCGGTCGAGCGGCACGCCGTTCCGGCAGAACAGGATGGCTGCCGCACTGAGCAGGCACCAGATCACGAGAGCGATCCAGAGGCTTGGCTGACGGACAAGATACTTGATACGTGACGCTGGGGGATTGGTCATTCGGTCTTACCTTTCTCAGAACATGAGCGCCTGTTTGAGGACGCACCTAAATATCAAACGCCTCCTTGCAAGGGATTACTTCTAGATACACCTTCAACTATATGTCGATACCGCCTAGAGATGGCGAAGTGGAAGACACGCTAGCCACCTTATCGTCGGCTGTTTTAGTCGATACGACAACGCCATGACCGAGAAAAGCGGCGCGATGTCGCGAAACGTAAGCTTCATAGAGACCCTGGACTGCTTGCTGGTCTCGAAACTTCTGGAAGGACCCGGAATGGACCCACGAAATCTTATGTCATGATCAACATAAGATCTCTTATGTGGTGTTGCGCTTTATGTTGCGTTGCATTCGCTGACGCCCTCCTTGGTGGGTTATGATGCGTTTTGGCGCAACATAACAGATCGTTCGCACAATACTTAATTTGTAATCCGAAGTTAGAAACCTTGGATTCGCTTTAGGCGGACAAGTGCAAAAGAAACCTTGAGGACTCGCGTATTGCCAACCAGGAGGCGTCCTCGAAGTGTGGTCGCAGCTTGGACACAGATTGCTCTCTCAGACAAGCAGCGAGCACTAGACCTGGCTGGTCCAGTGCTCGTTTGCTTTGTGAAACCCTTTACTTTGGGGTTACGGATCTCGCTAGCGTCCCAGTTTTCAAACACGTTGTGTGCGGACAAGGCAATGATTTGCAGGCGGCCATGACGGAAGACCAACGAGTCTCTTCTAGACATTTATTCCATTCGCCTCCCTGTCACCTTACTTGGCGTGGGTGAGACGCTTACGCAATTTTCTCCTTGCAGGTTGCAGCTATATACAAGGGCTGCTCCTACCAGTTCACTGCGGCCTTTGAGATGGAAGACTTGGTTTGTTTTGAGCATTGCCACAGCATTGCCAGCGGGATCAAATGCAATGAAGTAGGCGGTTGAATCGAAGCGGTTTGGGCCGGTGCGCTTCCAGGTTCCCGTCAACGTCGAAACCGGGTTAACTCGATCGAGCGAGCCAGTGCCGAAGAAGACGCCTCCGGCAGAGAACGAAGCCAAGGCAGTGAAGGAGACCGGGCCTGCGTCAATAGAGAAGATCCACGATCCCTCGATCGGTGCGGCTATGGCTCCCGCATTTTCCTGTGCATCGGCTTGTGCCATGGCAGTTGAGTTCAGGATTGGAACTGCAAGAGCAAGGATGGTTAAGGTTCTTAACAGGCTGACTGCCCTGCGTTTAATAGCTGTTATGTTTCGTTTGGTGATCATGAGTTTCTCCTCTGAGTTTGAAATCGAGGTCGCTTCGGGCTTGATTCTGAAGTGGACGTCAGCACTATTTCCCCGACGCCGTGAGCACAACTTCGCCCTTTTGTTGGTTTCTAGCCAACTCCGTTTGGCGCTCGTCGAGCCGCACCTTTCGGCCGATATGGGGGTTCACGGTCCACACTTCGGCGAGGAAATATTTCTGGCCGTAACGATGGAACACCAGCTTGTTACTATCGGATGGCTTCGCTGACAGGCACGGATTCGAGAGAAAGAGAGTCCCCGCCTTCGAAGTCGCATTATGAATCGAAAGCACTCTTCCTCCCCGAGGGCCGATGGATTGAACATCGTAATGGCCTGCTGGAAGCACAGTGTCACCGGCGATGAATTCGAAGGGCACCGTTACCCTCAGTTGAGTGGTTTGGGCTTGGGCAGTTGCGCTCAACAGCAGGGGCAGGGACAGAGCGATTGCTAAGAGATTCCTTTTCACGGTAATCCTCCTTGTTATCTGGCCGGTCGTGCTCACGAACGCGGTCTCACACTGTTAAGTGAGGTTTAGGAGAATTCGCCGCCACTTTCTTGGGAAAATTATTTCCAGGGCCACATGGGTAACCAGTCATTTGGTCGCCAACCTCGTCAATTTAGCGTCTATAATCGCGAATCTGAGAGGCGGGGCTGATATGGAGCCTGACCGCGGTGAAGTCACGCAGCTGTTACGGCGATGGCGGGCTGGTGACGCCGAAGTCGAAACCAGACTCTTCGAGCTTCTGCTACCGGATCTCCATAAAATTGCGGAACGCTGTTTTCGAAGGGAGTCCCCAGGAAACACGCTGCAGCCAACTGCACTGGTCAACGAAGCTTTCATTCGCCTGGCAAAATCCAAGGGCGTCGATTGGCAGGACACGGGTCATTTCCTTGCAATATCGGCAAGGGTCATGCGTCGCTTCTTGATCGAACGCGCACGAGTCCGTCCTGACATTATCTTTCTTCCGATGGACGGAGCTCCGGAAGAAGTTCTGGGTACACGCACACCTTGTGAGCTGGTGATTGCGATTGATGAACTATTGAATGAGTTGGAAAAGGCCTCACCAATTCAACGCTCCGTAGTGGAAGTCAAATTCTTTCTTGGGCTAACGGATCAGGAAGGGGCTGTCGCACTTGATCTCACACTGCATACTTTTCAGCGGGAGTGGTCCCGGGCTCGTCGCTGGCTATTCGACAGACTCACAAGGAAACCATGACAGGCAGCCCCGAACAAGACGATCGGTTCATGCAGTTACTGGCGACTGCACGCCAGAAGCCACCGTCCGAACGGGAGACTTACTTGCGGATTGCCTGCGAGGGCGATGAAGGCCTTCATCGTGCGATAACGGATGAGCTCTCTTGGGAAGAGCGCATGGGAGGTTTCATGCAACGCCCGGTTGGATTGATTCCCGACGAGAGTACTCCGCCACGCCACACCATTACGAGGCGTGTGCTCTTCACTGCGGGACTCCAGGTCGGCCAATATCGTATCGAGTCGAAGCTCGGCGAGGGGGGCATGAGTACGGTTTATCTCGCAACCGATTCAAAGTTGCAACGCCATGTCGCTATCAAGTTTCTGTCCGATCATCTTGCTGACGCGGAGGCCCGGCGCCGTTTTCAGCGGGAAGCTCAGATGGCCTCCTCGCTGAATCATCCCCATATTGTCACCGTGCATGACGTCGGAGAATTCGAGGGACGACAGTACCTTGTTATGGAATGCGTCGATGGCGGGACGTTGAAAGACTGGGCGAAAGAAAAGAAGCGGACACCGAAAGAGATCGCCGAATTGTTGACCGGCGTCGCGGATGGTCTGGCTGCTGCGCATGAAGCAGGCATGCTGCATCGGGACATCAAGCCAACGAATATTCTGATTGCGAAGAACGGTTACGCGAAGCTGGCAGACTTCGGCCTGGCGAAGCTTGCGCTGAGTGACAGGATCGAGGTTGATCCCAGTTGGTCGGTATTACCGTCTCAAAAAGGTGCAATCCTCGGCACGATTGCCTACATGTCTCCAGAACAAGCCTCAGGGGAAGCGCTGGACACCCGCAGCGATATCTTCTCCTTTGCTGTCGTGCTGTACGAGCTCCTGTCAGGCAAGCGTCCATTTGGTGGAAGGACAGATCTCGAAGTCCTCAAGACGATTATGCAGGGCGACCTGCCGCCATTGAGTGACGACACTCCTGCTGCGTACCGGATCATGGTCGAGAAAGCGTTGGAGAAGAATCCGGCCGAGCGATACCAGTCAATGCGCGAGATTGTCGTAGATCTGAAGCGAGCCCAGCGCCCGGGTTGGGCTATGCCGCCTTATCCGCCCATTAGGGGCACGCACCTGTCGCCTGAAACCGTTCCGGTTCCTGGCCAGATCCGCCGACCTTGGCTTGCGTGGGGCGCCGCGGCGGTGTTTCTCGTAGCTTTAGCAACGCTATCCCTCATTCATTTCCACGAGAAGCCGCTGGTGCCCACGCCGGTTCAATTCCAGATCTCTCCATCTGGAAAACTGCTCCAAGGCGACCCGTTCGCGATATCGCCTGACGGACGTCATCTCGCCTTCGCCGCGACCGGTTCTGACAGCATAGCCCGCTTGTGGATCCGCGACTTGGACTCGCTAGAGGTTCGGGTCCTTTCAGATAGCCACCCTGCAACTATAAAGTACAGCGGAATTGTGCCGCCGTTCTTCTGGTCTCCCGACAGTCGCTTCATTGGATTTCAAGCCGGGGGAAAACTCGCAAAAATCGAGATATCTGGCGGCCCTGCACAAACACTGTGTGAGGTGCAGGGGTCTGTAGTGGGTGGTTCGTGGAACCGTGAAGATGTGATCGTTTTCGCGGATAGCGCCAGAGGCTTAATGCAGGTTTCTGCGGCTGGCGGAGTCGCATCTCCGCTGACCACTTTTGATCCATCGCGCAAGGAAGTTGTCCACGTCCTTCCATTCTTCCTTCCGGACGGGCGACATTTTCTGTACCTGCGCGCATCGAGCTCCCCAGAGTACAGTGGCGCCTATATAGGCTCCGTCAATACCAAACCGGAAGAACAGGACTCCAAACGCCTGCTGGCAACCACGTCCGCGCCAGTGTATGTGCCTTCATCAGATTCAGATTCTGGGCAAGTGCTGTTCGTGCGCCAGGGGACGTTGATGGCGCAGCGGTTTGATGCTCATCGGCTGGAACTTTTTGGCGAAGCCGTTCCGATCGCCGAGCAGGTTGGCTCCTACCTCGACTACGGCTTCTTCTCGGCTTCGAGCAATGGTGTCCTGGTTTACAGGAGCGATGCCGGACAAATTTACCAACTCACATGGCTTGACCAGCGAGGACAAGTCCTCGCTACAGGGGCGGAACCCGGCCGTTACAACAGCATGGCTCTTTCACCGGACGGCAAACGGGTCGCAGTTTCGCGCACCAATCCCGAAAATACGCCGAACTGGGACGTGTGGCTGCTCGACGTAGCGCGGAACACGAGCACACGGTTGACCTACGAACAAGTCCGGGCTTCATCCCCGGTCTGGTCTGCTGACGGAAGCAGTGTCATTTTTGACTCAATCCGTGCGGGCGAGGTTAACCTTTATCTCAAGCTGGCGAGCGGTGCTGGCGACGAGCGGCTTCTGCTGAAGGCAAGCGATGGATACAAGTACGCCACCAGCTCGTCCCGAGACGGGCGCTTCTTGTTATATACGGTGGAAA
>JABDHA010000108.1 GCA_013285705.1 Acidobacteriota bacterium | reverse complement strand
CGAAGGAAATTTTCTTCATTTGCAGGTGCGCGACAGTGGTCCGCGTTCAAATGGCCATGCGAAACCAGGCCATGGCATCGGCTTGAAGAATACGAAAGAGCGGCTCGCACATTTCTATCAGGACTCATACGATATGAAAGCACAGCCCCTGGAGATGGGCGGCTTCGAGGTTGCCATCACGATCCCATACGAGCGCGGCTAAATGAAGTTGAAAGTCCTGATCGCCGATGATGAACCGCTGGCCCGCGAGCGGTTGAGGTTCCTACTGTCCAAAGATGAGGAGCTTGAAATCGCCGGGGAATGCCGCAACGGGAAGGAAGTCGTTGCAGAGCTCAAAGAGAAACGCTACGACGTGCTTTTTCTTGATATCCAGATGCCAGGAAGAAGCGGCTTCGACATCATTGAGCAGGTCGGGCAGGCACACATGCCAATAACCGTATTTGTAACAGCGCACAACCACTATGCGGTCAAAGCATTTGAAGTGCATGCACTTGATTACCTGACAAAACCGGTTGAACCGGAGCGGCTGAAGACGGCGCTGCGCCACGTAAAGGAGCGGATCGCCTCACAGGCTGCGCTAATGACGCACGAGCAGTTGAAATCTGTTCTCGCCTCATTGAATCATCGACCTGTTGCGCGTCAAGAGCATCCCAAACGGCTCATTGTGCACAACGGAACAAAAGATTCATTTGTAAACGTAGAGAATATTGAGTGGATTGAGGCTCAGGATTACTACTCCTGCCTGCACGTCGGACCAAAGAATTTCATGCTTCGCGAGACCATCAAACAGCTTGCGGAGACCCTCGATCCCAGGAAGTTCGTTCGCGTACATCGCTCTGCGATCGTGAACATCGATCATGTGCGCGAAATCCTTCGTGAGGGACGAAATGAGGGATGGGTGCTCCTGTCGAATGGGCACCGCTTGAAGATGAGCAAAGCTGGCTGGCAGAGTTTGCTTGCCGCAAGCCGGACTGAATCCTAGCATCTCTCGGACCATGCTTGCCCATCTCCCAAGCGGAGTTACACACTGCGTTTCAAGGCTGCAAAGACGATCCTTTACTTCGTAATTTGCAGCGTAAATGTCGTGGCAGTTGTTGTCCCATTTGAGTCTCCTGCCTGAATCGTCACTGTAGAAGTGGTGCCGAGGCCGTTATAAGTGACTCCGCACCCCATGATTCCCATGGCGCACCCAAGCAGAATGAGAAGAGCAAACAAATGACCCGCAGACTGCAGCCTGCGGCGTTGCCATAGCAACATCGCGCCAAAGATTCCCGCGGGCAGAAACCAGAATCCAGCGAGTCTGGTAAGGGCCGTAGGTGTCTGAGCATGTCCAATGCTTGCTGATTCGGTGCTCGTGGCAGTCGTAGCAATGGTCAGCGTCGCTGGCATTGAAGCTTTTGTGCCGTTCGCCGTGAGGCTACCCGGATTAAAGCTGCATGTGGCGATCTGCGGCAAGCCCGAGCAGGAAAAATTCACTGTGCCTTTGTATCCGTTTTGCGGCAGCAGCGTGACTGTGAGCTTTCCCATCTGGCCCTGTTTTACCGTCAGCATGTTTGTATTGAGAGAGAGTGAGAGCGCACCTGTTTTGACTTGTTCGCTGAGTGTTGTCTGCGATGGAAGAAAATTCTGATCTCCAGAATAGACAGCATAGATAGTGTGTGATCCGTTTGAAAGGGATGCCGTGGTGAACACGGCACCTCCCTGAGTATTGAGCGAAACCATGCCCAGCGCGGACGTGCCATCGAGGAACTGTACAGAGCCTGATGGCATACCCGCAGTCGAAGCTACCGTAGCCGTAAGCGTGATGGAATCACCCGCATTGGGGCTATCGTTAGAGGCTGATAGAACGACCGTGCTCGCAGCCTTGCTGACAACTTGTGTGAGCACAGATGACGAAGATGTCAGGAAGTTTCCGTTGCCCCCATAATTCGCCATAACATTGTGCGTGCCAACGCTGAGCGATGAAGTAACCATGGACGCGACGCCATTGGCGCCAATCGAAGCAGTTCCAAGCACCACCGAACCATCGTAGAAAGTGACTGTACCTGCAGCCGGAGTTCCCGCGGCGGTGGCCGTTACCTGAAACGTGATTGCCTGCCCATACGCAGACGGGTTCAGATTGCTATGAAGAGCAAGTGCTGTCGAAGTGCCGACAGCGTTGCCATTGAGAGTGATGACCTGTGATACATATGGGCTTGTGGCATTTCCCGAGTTATCCGTAGTAATAAGCGAGCCGCTCACGCTGCCCTCGCTCTCCGGCGCGAAACTGACGACCAGTGAGCAAAGAGCGCCAGGACCGAATGGGATGGCAAATACCGGCCCATCAAGTTGCGGGCAGGTGCTCGAGCTACCAAGAATAAAGTTAGCTGAGAGGCTTGGGTTGCTTCCCGTTGTCGGACCCGGGAAAACAAGATTCGCATTGCCCAGGTTGGTCAGCGTCACGATCTGGGCGCTGCTGACTGCGCCGACGGGCGTTTGCGCGAAGCTAAGAGACGGAGGCGTA
The DNA here is from genome assembly GCA_013285705.1 of Acidobacteriota bacterium. Lineage (GTDB taxonomy): Bacteria > Acidobacteriota > Terriglobia > Terriglobales > Acidobacteriaceae > Alloacidobacterium. The sequence continues at coordinate 9,949 of JABDHA010000108.1, read as the reverse complement.
GTGCGGTCAATGGCGAGTACACGGCTGTTGCCTGAATCGGCGATGAAGACATTGCCTGACGAATCGAGTGCCACCGCGCTCGGTTGATTCAAGGTGTAATTGCCACTGCCAGCTACCCAAGCCGTACCGCTCGCGGGGGCCTCCACAACATGATTCGCGGCTGGATCGGCGATATAAAGCGTTCCCGCCACATCCATCGCAAGGCCTTCAGGCTGCTCGAGAGTCACATTCCCGATGTTCATGATCGACGCGCTACCGCTGGCCATGACCCTGACGATGCTGCTGTTACCCGTGTTAGCGATGTAAATAGATCCTGCCGTATCGAGCGTGATTCCGCGCGGTTGTTGCAGGGTGATGCCTCCCGTATCTAGAACTGATGCGTTGCCGCTCGCTGTCACTTTGACGATATGGTTGTCGCCGGTGCTCGCGATGTAGACAGCGCCTGAGCCGTCGACAACAACGCTCTGTGGCTGTTGCAGTGTCAGACCGCCTATATTCAGAACCGATGCGCCGCCGCTCGCAGGGACCACAACGATGCGGTTGTTGCCGCTATCTGCGATATAGAGCGTGTTCGCACCATCAAGTGCCACGCCATTTGGTTGCGAAAGCGCGAGACTTCCGGTGCTAATCGTAGACTTAGCGCCCGCGGATGTGACTGCGTAAACTTGATTGCGGGAGCGATCAGCAATGTAGCGATTGCCTTTCTGATCGATGGCAATTCCACCAGGCAGGACTAGAGATGAACTGCTCGTATTGACCACGCTCGGCGTTCCGGGAAGAAAACCGATTACAGGCCCGCTACCCAGCCCTGAGAGATAAGACGTGCTGTGCAGATTGCCATTCGCGTCGACTAACTCGATAGCCCCCCTCTGCGCGCCCGTCGACGTAGGAGTGAAGTTAACCGTCACTTCGCACGTATCACCGCTTTGGAAGCTGCCGGAACAGGTCCCAGTCTGAATGCTGAATTCAGAATTTGAAAAACGAGGAGTCCCCAGATTCACAGCAGCGCCGAAATCATAATTCAAAATCAGAGCCTGGCTGCACGGAGCTGGCGACGCTTGACCGGCGGGACATACGTTGGCTGTGCCGAAGTCCGCTGTCTGGAGCTGCGCCCTGACCAACTGATCTGTTTTGTTCGAGGAATCCGAAGAAATATCGAAATCCTGGAGGATATAGATCACTCCATTGCCTGCCGCCGCAACATCGGAGGTGTAATACGATCCTTCCCCCGTTTTGACATCGTATGCATTGCCGCCAATTGGAATTGCGATGACGTGGCCATCGAACGTATCGGCGACGTAGAGATCGCCAGCCGCGTCGACTGCAACACCGTTCGGAGCGTTTAAATTTAGTCCATTCATGTTAACGATGGAAGCCTGACCATTGGCGGCGACCCGAATGACACGTCCTACATTATTGCCCTGGGGGTCGGTTTGGTAGTCAGTGATGTACAGATTTCCTTGGCCATCAACGGCGACATCTGTGCAGTAGTCGAGCGTGATGCTTCCCGTGCTGACAGATGAAGTGTTCCCGGAACTTGAAATTTTCAATATCTCACCGATCTCCGTGGGACCGGCATAGCTATTGAAAACAACGTAGACATTTCCCAAGTTATCGACGGCGATTCCCTCGGGGGAATCGAGCTGATACCCGCCGGTGTTGAGCACCGATGCAGTACCATCTGCCGCAACTTTCACAATGCGATTATTGCCAGTATCTGCGACAAAGACATCATCTGCCGCATCCACAGCGATACCGAAGGGCATGGAAAGAGAAAGGCTTCCGGTCTTGAGTACGCTCTTCGTCCCATCTGGCGCTACTTTAACGATCTGATCATTACCTGAATCGGCAATGTAAAGGGTGCCGGCCGTATCAACGGCAACGCTTTGAGCGTGATTGAAACCACTGGCAGTAGTTGAAACCGCGCTGATGAAAGATACCGTTTGCGCCGGGAGCATCGGTACGGCGAAAACTGCGACCATCAAAAAGAACACACGGCGAAGCAAGACAGAAATGCGGTACAGCGAGCACACGAGCACCATGGGCAACACACTCCGAGCAAAGGCAGTCAAATTTCCAACGGAGAGAGCCGATGCACAGGCTCACTCGCGAAAGCAAACAACAAGTTGCAATCAACCTGCCAAATCCGGTACCGCGTATTTTGGCAACATTTTGTTGTATTTGGCGATTTAGAAGCGCTCGTACACTTCCCAGTAATTTGTACTCTTGCTCAAAAAGGAGAAACCTTCCCAAAAGAGTCGGGGTGCAGGCGGTGTGAGTATTAACCCGTTTACAACCGCATTCAAGATCGACGAGGCTTTTGCCGCTGAGGGCCGGCTATGTGTTTGAAACAGCTTCTTGAGTGGGGCTGTGCAGCAAGGGGAGAACCGGTCATTTGACGTACCAGCCCTTCGTCCTGAACTTTGTGCAATTGAGATAGGAGCGGCAAAAGCCCAAAAATGCAAAGAAGATCAGCACCGCGGAAGCTACAAGAAAACGCGGCACACTGCCATCCAATGGGAAACTGCAAGCATAGTACCGTAACAGGCAGCTTACCTCTCTAAGCCCTTCCAGAAAAGGAAAGGCGCAGCAGCAAGATATGCCGCTGCGCCCGATTACAAACGTTAGAAGAGGAACTTCGCGCCAAACTGCAGGACTCGAGGATCGTACGTTGAGGTCAACTGCCCGAAGTTGCTGCTGGTAAACCCTGTGCTCACATTCTGGAATTCCGTGTGATTGAAGGTGTTATACGACTCGGCGCGAAGCTGGAAGCGCGGGCCTTCAGCCGAGGTGATCCGAAACTCCTTGAACAAGCTCAGGTTCCAGTTAAAGAGACCGGGACCCACCACCGCGTCCTTGCCGGCGGCGCCGAAGCCCTGATTGCCTCCTCCATTCCACGGAGCAGCAGGAGCCGAAAACGATGCGGTGTTGAACCATCCCAGCTGTTTCTTGGGATAGCTCATATGGCCGCTCAGGGTCGGACGGTTAGTGGTGTTGCCGCCCAGTCCAAGAACGTCAGTTCCATAATTGACATTGGTGGGAGTTCCACTTTCAGCCACGGTGATACCTGAGATCTGCCAGCCTCCTAGCAGCGTCCGCCCGAAGGCGTTACTGGAGTGCAGGAAGAATGGAAGGTCATAGATATAGTTCGCGTTGAAGATGTGGCGGCGATCGAACAGGCCAGATCCCCGATCATAATCCTGGTTGAACGGATTGGAGAGCTGACCGCTCGAACCGGATAACGTGGAAGAGGTAAGATCACCGCTTTGGATGTCGATCTCGTGCGAATAGGTATAGGCGAACTGCAACGTAAGCCCGTGCCTGTTCTCCATGCGGAGCGCCGCCTGCAGCGAGTGATAGTTGCTATTAGTCGCGTTTTCTGTCCTTGTAATATTGGCCCATCCAGGATAAATCCGGTAAAGGTTCGCGTTTGCTCCGCCGGCAACTGCTTCACGGTTGGCAAAGCCCGATGAATCGGTCAAGGGCAAGGTATTGATGGCCCGTTCATCGTTCTGATTCCATCCCGTCATGCCAACATACTGCACCGTAAAGACCGTCGAAGGCGCCACCTCGTGCTGCACGCCTAGACTGAACTGCTGCGTGGCAGGGTTGCGGTAATTCAGGTCCAGCGCGCTGAAATTTCCTGGAGATGTAGGCACCGTGGCGGTCTCGCCGGTGTTGTTATTGGTATTCGGATTGGAAAAGTAGACAGCGTTGACGGCAGGTTGATAGGCCCAGGGTGGATTTGTGTCCGTGCCATAGATGTCGTTGCCCTGAACACGCTCGAAGAATAATCCATAGCCGCCGCGAATCACGGTCTTGCCGGTTCCGAAGAGGTCATAAGCAAAACCAACACGCGGCTGGACAGTGCCGTAGGAGTTATTCACCAGTCCTCTGGGGAATCCATTCACACCCGCCAGCTGCACGCCGTTCAGGTAGAACGGAACCGGCGCACCAGCCGGCTGGCTGAACCCTGGACCGGTTGGATCCAGACTTCCGTTACTGGCACTAGGTATCTGGGCATCGGCATAGTTGAAGCCCGAAGGCACAAAGTTAGCCGTTCGATTGTTTTTCTCAAAGACATGCGGCAACGCATCGTAGCGCACGCCCAGGTTGAGCGTGAGTTGTGGGAGTACATGCCAATTGTCCATTACGTAGGCTGAGTACGTGTTATTAACCCAGTGGGCTATCCATTGGTTCTGCAACTGGGTATAGCTGTTGGCAAATCCAAGCAGGAAGTTCACGTACGAATCTTGAGAGTAAGAAGAGGAGTTGAACGTATAGTCGCCCTGCGTATCGGCCTGGACTTGTTGATTCTTATCCATCCGCATGTACCCCGCGCCGAACTTCAGAGAATGCTCCCCCTTGGTCCACGACAAGTCGTCGCGAATCTGGTAGTCGAGGAATGAGTTATGCCATGGCCAGTAATTCGTCGTGTATGTTGTGCCGGGTCCGGTGCCGGAGAAGGCCACCGAAGGAAGCCGGTTCATCGCGTTGTTGCCCGTAAAGATGCCGGTGGCGCTCCAGCCTGAAGGCTGAGCAAAGATGCCTGCTGGCGTAATACTGATAGTGTTCCCATTCACATTCAGCGCTGTCTCATTCAGCACCGTTGGAGAAATCGACTGGCTCAACTTGATGACCGAGCCCCACGATGGATTCCCGAATACGTTCCCGACTGTGGGGTAGCTGTCGCCGCTCCACATCACTGGATAAATCGTCTGCGACATGCTGTCATGAATCCAGTGGCCCATCAGGTGCATTTTGTCGGTAATATCGTGGTCGATGCGGACCACGTCTTCACGCACATCCGTCGGCTGCTTGGGCGAGGCAATGTACTGATTACCGCTGAAGTTTGGCTGCGGGATGGCGCCCGTCCCCATGAACAGGACGGAATTAGCATCAAAAAGCTGGTAAGGGATGGTCGAGGTGCAGGACGCGGCACTGCTGCAGGTGTATGGAAAAGGCTGTCCACCAGTAAGGCCCAGCGAGTTGTATAGGTCGGTTTTCGCAGGATCATTCGTCGCTGGTACCAGCGGCAACACGGGCAGCGTGTTCCCTGCCGAATCGGTCTTCGTGTAGTCGACATATTGCAGGTTCTGCCCGGCTACTGGGAAGTTTGAAGCTGGAATGGTGTTGACGGCATTCGGATTCGCGCCTGAAATGAACTTGCGCCATTCCTCACTCCAGAAGAAGAACGTCTTCTTGCGGTCCCTGTTATAAACATGGGGAATAAAGACCGGACCGCCAATCTCGCCACCGAAGATATTCAAGCGCAGTTCCGGGATCGGCTGATTGGCCTGCTTGGAAAAGTAATTGTTCGCGTCGAAGATATCGTTGCGATTAAACTCCCACACGCCGCCGTGGAAATCGTGGCTCCCCGATTTAAGGACCATCGTCACCGTTCCGCCCGAGGAGATGCCGTAGTCAGGACTGTAGTTGCTGCTAAGCGTCTGGAACTCGGCAATCACGTCGGGAGAGGGCATAACGTCCAGCTTGCCGCCGCTGCCGCGGTCGTAGACTTCGCCGCCATCAACCAGCCAGTTATTGTGATCGGGGCGCATGCCGTTGAAGCTCAGGTTAAAAGAGCTGCCCTGGGCTGTAACGCCGTTAAAGGACGGGTTGGTAGTGGAAACACCCGAGCCCAAAGTCGTCAGTGCGATCACATTGCGGCCGTTCGTCGAGAGCTGCAGAATCTGCCTGCCTGTAATGAGCGTACTGACTTCGTTCGTCTCCGATTGCACTTGGAGCGCATTCGCCTGCACAGTCACCGTCTGGTTACTGCCGCCAACCGACAGCGTCGCATTTACTCTGAGTGTCTGGGCAACGTTCACCACGATGCCTGTCTGGCTATACGCCTCGAATCCAGGAGCCGAGATAGTCAACGTATATTGGCCAATTGCCAGGCCGGGAAAATCATAAAGACCATTGCTGTTGGTGACGGTTGTCCGTTTTGCACCCGTCTCCCCCGCAGTCACCGTAACGGAAGCTCCGGCTACAACAGCGCCCGTAGAGTCGCTGACGACTCCGGTGATCTCTGCATTTTCTTGTGCTATTGCGATTCCTGTTGAAAGCAGGGCAGTTAGGACTGCCAGTAGCAAACACCGTGCAATTCTCATACGTGCCTCCAGAAAATTCAAAAACCAACGTAAACGACTAAGTAAAACGGTTTTTTAGACTGAATTTTGATCTAGCTTCAAAATCCGCGGGAATTTAACATCACGAGTCAATCGATTGTCAAGAGAGCATTTCATAGAGAAATGAAGCCGATTTCAGCGTTAACGGCACATATCCGCAGAGATACATGCCTTTTCATGGATGAAAATACGCGGGTCTCAATGTCGTTTAAAATTCAAAAAAACAAAAAAAGGCGCTCCCAGAGGAGCGCCTTTTTTAGGACTCTTCACTCGGATCCGTTAAGCTGTTCCCTCGCGAGCATCTTTCCAAAGATCGATGGCTACGTCTTGGGCGTAGCGGTCGATCTCGTGCAATTCAGCCGTTGTAAACTGCAGCTTCTGAACGGCATCCAGGGAGTCGTCCAGTTGCTCGACATTGCGGGCGCCAATTAAAGCCGAGGTCACGCGTTTATCACGTAATACCCAGGCAATCGCCATCTGTGCCAGAGTTTGCCCTCGTTCTTTCGCGATCTCGTTCAGCGCTCGCACGCGTTTGAGGTTCCCCTCGCTCAGAAAATCCTTTTGAAACGAGCCTTCTGCTTTTGCGCGTGAATTTTCAGGCACGCCATTCAGATATTTGTTGGTCAGTAGTCCCTGGGCCAGCGGAGAAAAGGCAATACAGCCTACGCCAAGCTCCTCCAGCGTGCTGAGCAATTCCTCCTCGATCCAACGGTTCAGCATCGAGTACGATGGTTGGTGAATCAGCAGCGGCACGCCTTCACTCTTTAAAATGTGTGCCGCCTCGCGCGTCCGCTCCGGGCTGTAGGACGAGATGCCCACATACAAAGCCTTGCCCTGCCGCACCGCCTGCGCAAGCGCCCCCATGGTCTCTTCGAGCGGCACATCGGGCGAAGGGCGATGCGAGTAGAAGATATCGATGTACTCGAGTCCCATGCGCAGCAAGCTTTCGTCGAGCGACGCCAGCAGATACTTGCGCGAACCGCCGATACCGTATGGCCCCGGCCACATATCCCATCCCGCCTTCGATGAGATCAGGAGCTCATTGCGATGATCACGAAAATCCTTCCGCAGAATTTCACCGAAGTTCTCTTCGGCTGACCCATAGGGTGGTCCATAGTTGTTTGCCAGATCAAAGTGCGTCACACCGCGGTCGAATGCTCGCCGGATGACAGCCCTGCATGTCTCGAAAACATCGGCGCCACCGAAGTTCTGCCATAGCCCAAGCGAAACCGGCGGCAAGACAATCCCTGATCGTCCGCACCGCCGAAATTGCGCCTCATCATACCGCTTTGCATTGGGTACATAACTCATCCGTACCTATCTCCGATCTGTGATCTTCAACTGTTGAGATTCTGCTGCGCAACACACATTCTTCCTAAAAAAATGATAGCTCTGATCCCGCCCGCCTGATCTAAGTGCTCATCAAATCATAGATTGCATTCCACATCGCCAAGGAACTTCTCTCCGATCAGCAGATGCCAAATGAAACAGTTCGTATCCTCGCTTCACTATGCTACAGTTCGGCACACTTGATATTGGACGCTCACTGGCGCTCCATACCTGCTCACCAAGAGTAGACGCTCAATCATCAAGTCGAATCATACGGCTCCCCCGAAACAGCAGGATTACGTGCGCAACCACAGTCTGCCTCCAGGCGATTGCATTGCGCAGATTGGAATGTGAATCTCATGCCCCCAGGCCTCGACGCATTGAAGCACATTGTCGTTCTCATGATGGAAAACCGTTCCTTCGATCACATGCTTGGCTCACTGAAGGCAGTAAATCCACAGATTGACGGAGTCGACGGCACGCAATCGAACCCTGATACCCAGGGCAACAAAGTGTTCGTGCAGCCGCTTGCCGAATTTCAAAGCCAGCTCGATCCGGACCCGGATCATCATTTCCCTGCAGTTGACCTGCAGATCTTTGGCGGCGATCAAAGTCCGAATCGAGTCCCCAACATGCAGGGCTTCATAAAAAGCTACTTTCAGCAGCGGCAGGATGCAGCCCACTCACAAAGGATCATGTATTACTTCAGCCAGCAGAAGCTACCGGTACTGACTTCTCTGGCGACAAATTTTGCCGTCTTCAATCGCTGGTTTGCTTCCATTCCAGGGCCGACCGTCTGCAATCGCGCCTTTGCGCACTACGGCACATCGTTCGGGCAGGTCGACATGAATATCTTCTATCCGCAGGGCAAGAGCGTCTACGAGCGACTGCAGAACGCCGGGCGCACATCGAAGCTCTACTACTTTGATCAAGCCAGCTCAACGATAGAGGTCGTCAACCTCCTCCAGCATCAACCGCAGCTTTTTGGCACCTACGATCAATTTCTCGCCGACTGTAAATCAGGAAAGCTACCCGACTACAGTTTCATCGAGCCGAACTACACCGATCACGACAATGACGACGGCGAACAACTTGCCTCCGACCAGCACCCGGACCACAACATCCAGGCTGGAGAGATTTTCATCGCTTCCGTCTATAACGCCATCCGTGAAAATCCCACTCTATGGGCGAGCACTGCGCTGCTGATTGTCTACGATGAACACGGCGGCATCTTCGACCATGTGGTGCCTCCAGCCTGCACGCCGGACGGCTATTCTGCAGGCCCTGCAGACACCCTTCTAAACTTTTCTTTCAACTTCGACCGTCTTGGCATTCGCGTGCCGGCCATTCTCGTTTCGCCGTGGGTGCCAAAAGGTACTGTTGTCGGCGCAGACCGCGTCTTTGAACATGCTTCCATCCCAGCAACTGCCACGAATCATTTCATCGGCAACTACGACGCAAGAACACCGCGCGAGAAGAACGCGCAGACTTTTCTTGACCTGCTCTCGCTCGACACGATGCGAACAGACAGCCTCATCTTCAACACTTAGATCACAGGAGACGACATCGATGAATGATCTAGCGCCGAAAACCACGAAACGGACGTCAAAACGCAGCCGTGCAGCGACACCAGGAAGAGCACCCCAGCCCAGCGGTGAGGTTACTGTCGTCCAGGTTCCGAAGCCTCCGGCTTCCGCGATGAATAAGAGCCGCCCCATCTCCGACTTGATCAAGGCTCAATTGAAGCACCTCCATCATGCCGAAAGTGGCCGCCTGCCAAAACACAAACGCGATGGCAGGACTCCGCAAGACATTCGGACGGAAGCTGAGGCTGCATCCTACATTGCCGCAGTAACAAAAGTTCTTCATCCACTCGGCCGCAAAAAATCGAAGGCGAAGCAAAGCAGTTAGGAGGATATGTGCAAAGACCGCTCATGACCGCGCTTCTGCTTTCAGCCTCGACTCTGGCCTGTGCTCAGGAAAGCCCACTTCACGCCGATTTCCGTGGCGAAGGAGTTCGCTTCAAACAAAGCTGCGAAGTCTTCTCCCCCAAAACCATGGAGGAATGCGGAGAGCTTCTCTTCACCGACCACCCTCTACACATCGCCGTGGGCAGTCTCTCTCCGCAAAATGGTGTCGGCGTAGGAGCTGCTGTGGTAGGTCACTGGACTCCGAATGAGAGCTGGCGCATAAGTTGGGATACGGATGCAGTCGGAACGATCAACGGCTCATGGCGCGCGGGCGGTTACCTTAAATTTATCCATACGCCCGTCCAGACGATCACCGCCACTACCGCGTCTTCCGGCACGCCTGCGCACTCTAACCTCCGCGTGCATCCTTATACCGTCTTCAATGTCACCGCCCAGTCTATTTCGCTCAACGAGCTGTTCTTTTACGGCCTTGGGCCAAATTCGCTCTTGGCGAACCGCTCGGTCTTCGGCATGCAGGAAACGATCGTTGGGGCGAACGCGATTGTACCTGTAGTG
>JABDHA010000107.1:2411-12762 GCA_013285705.1 Acidobacteriota bacterium | reverse complement strand
CCTTATCGACCTGCTGCTGAATGCGATTCCCGAAAAACGGGTCTGTAGACTTCACCTTGCCCCAGGAGTATGTGTTGTACTGCGAGAAATTGGCCGTGTGATCGTAGTCCGTGCGCACGTTGCCAGCAAATGCGGCCATCGAGCTTCCCATCAGGACGATTGCCATGACTACCTTCTGCATATGACGCTTCATAGAGTTTTCCTTTTCGAAATTGGTGGAGTCATCTGCTTGGCATCTCCTTCAGAAGCGCTCCACGTCTTCATCGAAACTAAGCGCGCTGCTGCCGGGAAGCCATAGAGGTCACTACACACAAGATTGTGTGGTTCTACACAATCCAGCGATCCGAAACTATACCATTTTGACCGTCTACCCCGCGCTTTTGAGCGTTGCTTTTACAGTCGGACGAAACTCACATGAAATTTTTTCTTTCCCATGCATCGGAGACTGTGATATCAACAGCCAACTGTATTCAATCGATTCAATCCGCTGAGTGGCATTCGAACTCGTGTTGAGGCTGGTAAGGGGTATACCAGTTGATTACAGTTGGCTTCGTATTTTGATAGGCAAGCTGTGTCGCAATCGTAGGCAATTAGTTCAAAGCAATGGAGAAGGCGTCTACCGGAATAAGCGCCCAGGCGACACTACCAATTTTTGGAGGTGACCGATGAGGAAAGCGAGTCTTTGCAGACTATTTTGTTTTGTCGTGTGCATGGTGGGAATCAGCTATGCACAGAGCACCAACTCAGGCGATATTCGCGGCTCGGTAACGGATCCGTCCGGCGCGTTAGTCCCTGGCGTCACGGTTACGGTCCTGAACGTGGATACCGGAGTATCGAAAGACTTTGTCACCAACCGCGATGGCCTCTATGACACGTCTTCGCTGGTGACGGGACGCTATCAAATTACCTTTACCAAAGACGGCTTCGAACAGCTTGTACGCGGCCCTGTCACGGTCCAGGTTGGATTTACAGGGGTGAATGCCCAGTTGAGGGTTGGTTCTACCACGCAGCAAGTTGTTGTCACATCCAACGTTCCCTTGCTCAACACCGAATCAGGTGTGCAGCAAACTACGCTGGAAGCGCGATCGATGGCGCAGTTGCCGAATGTAGGAACAGATTGGGAAAATTTCACCATTCTCCTTCCTGGCACATCGGGCTCTCCTTCCGGTGTGTTCGGTTCTACGAACCCAGGCCAATTTGTGGCGGTAAATGGCAATCTCCCATACAACGCCATGCTTGCTGACGGATCAGTGACCACCTTGCCATCGAGCAGCAACTCGGATGTATCTACCTTTGAGACGGTAGCCGAAGTTCAGATCAGCACGTCCAGCTTTTCCGCGCAATACGGTATTGGCGGCTATGTCTTCAACCAGATCAGCAAGGGCGGCACCGATCGCTTTCACGGCGCGGTGTATGAGTATTTCCAGAACGATGCTTTGAATGCCAAGAATTATGGCTTTGGCAACCCGGTAACAGTTCCATTTCTCCGCTATAACAACTATGGCGGGTCGATCGGTGGGCCAATTCTCAAGAAGAAGATGTTCTTCTACTTCAACTTTGACAAACTGGACCTGAGTGGTTCAACCACTGGCTTCCTCACAACCCCGACAGCGGCCGAGTTGGCTGGTGATTTTACTGGACAGCCGACGATTTATGATCCGACCACGCAGGTTGTAACGCAGACCCCGGATGGCCCTGTGGTAACGCGGCAATCATTCGCCGATGAGTATGGCAACGGGAATAAGATACCAGCGAACCTGATCGATCCAGTCGCAAAGGCCATACAAGGTTACTATCCAGCGCCCAATGTCCCCGGAAATGTGGCCCAGGGTGCAAGCATAAATAACTACTACTACAACGCAAAGAATGCGACCCCGGCTACGAAATACTTTGGCCGGTTGGATTGGGATATTACGCCCAATAACAGACTCACGATCTCCGATACCCAGCGAGACAGTCCATCCGTTCAGAATGCACAGGACACCTGTCCCATTGGCTGCGACAACGTTGATACCGATAGCAATAACTCGCAAATCACAGACGTGTGGAACATCACCCCCAAGACGGTAAACGAGGCCAGAGTAGGGTTCACTGACCAGCTCAACTACTATGTCGATTCCACTTTGAATCAGGGCTTCCCGGCAAAGCTGGGATGGCAGTTTGCCAAGGCCGATCAGTTCCCGTCCACCACCATTGCAGGAAACTGTTGCTTTGGTAATTCCGCCCTTGGGGGCCTTTCCCCTAACGTCAACGCTGTACAAAAGGAAATGGTCTTCGATTTTTCTGATGTCATCACGATGATTCGCGGCCGGCATATTCTTCACTTCGGAGGTGAGGTGCTGGTCTACCGGACCGACACAACGACGTGGGGCAACATCAATGCCGGAACATTTTCATACTCAGGTGCCTACACGCAATCCACTGTCGGCGACAACTCCACCGGCATAGGATATGCAGATTTTCTTTTGGGCCAGGCGCAGAGTTGGAATGCATTCGTTGCCCCGGAATATGGACCGCGATCTAAGAATCCGCAATTCTTCGTTCAGGACGACTTCAAGATTCGCCCGAATCTGACCTTGAATCTCGGCTTGCGCTATCAGATTCAAACTGGATGGAAGGAAGTTAAGAACAACATGAGCGCCTTCGATCCGACGGTCATCAATCCTGAAACCGGCACCGCTGGCGCCCTCTGGTACGCAGCGACACATGCAAACGGCCGCGACCGTCTGGAAGCCAGCTCCTATGGAACTGTGTTGCCTCGCCTGGGATTTTCCTGGCTGCCCAAACCGGACACGACCATACGCGGCGGTTTTGGGATTTTTGCCTATCGATGGGGTCTGGATACCTATGGCACCGGAATGGGAACCGCCATCCAGTTCCAGGGGAACGCAACGGATCAAACGAATGGAATCACACCCGTTGTCACTCTCTCATCGGATGGATCAAGCCTTCCTTACATAGGACCTACAACAGATCCCGCAGCGCTGAATGGACAGAGCGTGGTCTATAACAAGTACCACACGCCCGTTCCCACCATTTACCAGTGGAACCTGGCAATTCAACATGAACTCGGCCCGAATATGGTGGCTGAAGCGGCATATGTCGCCAGCCACGCCCACAGTCTCAGCTTCCCGGTTGATATTAATCAGGTGCCTGAGAACCTGCTGGGACCAAACGACAGTCCTTCCGCATTGCCATACCCGATCTATCAGAGCATCACCGGCGACACGTATAACGCTATTTCGAATTACAACTCGTTACAGCTCTCTCTCGAGAGGCGCTTCACCTCAGGATTCAGCTTCGAGTTCAACTACACCTGGTCTCACTTCCTCGACGACCAGGATTCTTCAGGATATGGAGGCGCAGCAGGAACGCAGACGGTTCAGCGCTCCTATAACCCCGCTGCAAGCTATGGGTCTTCCAATTTCGATGTTCGCAATGCATTCAAGGGACGAGTCGTCTATGAACTCCCCTTCGGCAAGGGAAAGATGCTCCTGAATAAGGGCGGCTTGCTCAATTCGGTGATCGGTGGCTGGCAGGCCTCGGGTACGATGGTTTTCTCCACTGGCCTACCATTCACACCGACAATCAGCGGCAGCAACAATTCGTTCTCCCAGGCAGGAGATTGGTATCCGAATCAGATCGGAAATCCCATACCACGTCATCAAAGCACCGATCAGTGGTTCGATCCATCTGCATTTACCCTCCCAGCGCCGGGCACCTTCGGCAACATGAGAAGGAACAGCCTCTATGGTCCTGGGATCAATGTGGTCAATCTCTCAGCAGGAAAGAAATTTGTAATCCACGAAGGAGTTGAGTTCTCCATCCGTGCAGATGCTACCAATGCCTTCAACCATCCCAGCTTCGGCCAACCCAATTTCGGTCTTGTTTCCGGAGGGGATGGCTCTACTAACGCGAATCCGTTCTTTGGCTCGCCCACGAACATCACCACAACGAGCGAGAATGGCCGATCGATGCAGCTCAATGCGAGGATATCGTTCTAACACATGATTCATAACTGGCGGTAAAGCTAAACAATGAATCGTCGAGGAGATCGTGTGGCCCGGTGGACGAACTTCCAACTCGTTGAGATGTATGCTGCCATGTTCGTCCTATGCGCCTCCGCTGGTATGGCGGAGGCGCAGCAAGTTGTCATTGACGCCGCGCCATCACATGTCGTGAACTCATTCAGTCCTGTACAAGCACTCGGTGCCGGAGTGGACAGGCTACGAGCTGGCGAAGGCGCTCCGGAGATGAATCGCCGTGATATCACCCGGGAGGAAGTTGAGACAAACACCGACAAGTTATTGTCAGGTCCAATTCTCGCTGCGATTCTTGCAGCCGGATGGCAGCCCGTAACCTATCGGCAGAACACCGAATTGCAGATAGAGGCATGGCACTGGAACCCAAAGGGCGACTGGAGTAACCCATCCCAAAAGGAAGGCTACTTCACCGGCAGCGCCGAGCCGGTCGAAACGATCCATCATTCATGGTCTTACCCGCTTCCTCGTCGAGGCGACACCGTGGGCGATGGAGACGGATGGTCGCGGCTCACCGATGGCGATCTAAAGAGTTTTTGGAAGAGCAACCCATACCTTACAAGCGCCTTCACTGGCGAAGACGATGCACTGCATCCTCAATGGGTGCTGATCGATCTGGGCAAGAAGGTGGACGTTAACGCGATCCAGATTGCCTGGGCGAACCCTTATGCGTTGGATTACAAGATCCAGTTCTGGACGGGCGACTTGGAGCCGTTCTACCGCGGAACCACCAAGGGCACATGGCAAACTTTCCCTAAAGGGTCTGTCACGGATGGAAAAGGTGCAACGACAACGCTGAAGCTCGTCGACTGGAAGATTCCCGTTCAGTACATCCGTATCTGGATGACCAAATCATCGAATACGTGTGACGCGCATAAATCCCAGACCTCCAATGACAAGCGCGATTGTGTCGGTTATGCCATCAACGAACTCTATGCCGGAACGCTTTCCTCTGACGGGAAGTTTACCGATCTGGTCAATCATGTACCGAGTCGCAAACAAACAATCACCTGGGTTTCTTCGGTTGACCCCTGGCACTCCGACTCGGATCTCGACGTAACCATGGGAGATCAGGTCGGATTCGATTTCTTCTTTCACAGTGGAATTACCCGCGGACTACCGGCCATCGTGCCGATTGCGATGCTGTATGGAACGCCCGAGGACGCTGCAAATGAGATTGCCTATCTCGATAAGCGGCACTATCCGATATCCCGAATCGAAATGGGCGAAGAGCCCGATGGACAGCGCATGCTCCCTGAAGATTACGGAGCGCTCTATATACAGTTTGCGACTGCGATTCATCGGCTCGTACCGAACGCGAAGTTGGGAGGGCCATCCTTCGAGGGAACACTTGGCGATGTCGAGGTATGGCCTGACGCAAAGGGCAACGCTTCTTTCCTTGGCCGATTTCTGGACTACCTGAAAAGCCACGGCCGATTAAACGACTTCACCTTCTTTTCTTTCGAGCACTATCCACGGAACAATACATGGAATGACCTCTATCGCGAGCCGGGGTTTGTAAGTCACATCGTTCAAGTATGGAAAGATGATGGTTTGCCGCCCGACGTCCCGTTCTTCATGACCGAGGGCAACATGGAGGGCTACGAGAAAACCGCGGACATCAAGCAGGCGCTATGGCTTGCCGACTATGTGGGTTCGATGATGACAGCGGGAGCCAGCGGCACTTTCTATTTTCACTACATACCCACGCCCGGCCATCCCGGTCCTCTTCTCACTGTAGACCGGGATTATCGCGTTGTGGGATATCCAGCGCAATATTTCTCCACGCAGATGATTACCAAGGAATGGGCGCAGCCAGTGGATGCAATGCACCAACTGTTCAAGGCATCGAGCGACATCATGGACGAATCCGGGAACGTGCTTGTCACGGCCTACCCAATCAAGCGGCCCGATGGTAACTGGTCCGTCATGCTCGTGAACAGAGATCGCGATCACGATCATGCTGTGAAGTTGAAGTTTGCAAATGCAGAAGCCGGACAGAATAGCTTCTTTCCCGGACCGGTCGATCAGGTTACGCTGGGACCATCTCAGTATCAGTGGCATCCGGGTGGAACCATGGGGCATATAGACCCGGATGGTCCTCCCCTGCGGTCGACTCTAAACGGCAGCGCAGATACGCTCTACCAGCTGCCTAAGGCTTCCGTTACAGTTCTCCGCGGCAACATCAGCATCGGCAGCAAATAGCAAATCAACACTCAAGCATGTATCGAGGAAATAGATTGTTCTTCAAAGAGACTCACGTAGCCAGGAACAATGCGGTCATATTGCAAAGGGTCGCGCTGACATCTTTTCTAATTTCATTCTGTGTTCCCATGCTGGCAACAAAAGCCGCAGCGCAAACCATTACTGTCGACGCCGCTCCCAGCCACATGGCAAACACATTCAGTCCGCTTCGCGCGCTGGGCACAACCGTAGATCGCATTCCGAGCAATACAACCGACATCTTTTTTCGGCCCGATCAGATAAAACAAATTCTTGAAGCGGGCTGGGGACCGGTCACATATCGGCAGAACACGGAACTCTTTGTTCAGGCTTGGCATTGGAACCCCAAAGGAACCTGGAGTGATCCATCCGGACAAGGTTATTTTGTCGGCAATGCGAATCCTACCGGCGAAATGATTCGTCACTCCTACGGTTACAATCTTCCGCATCGCGGAGTGACGCGCAACAATGGATCGGAATTCGATGGCTATTCGCGACTGGATGACGGCGATCTCGGCACGTACTGGAAGAGCAATCCATATCTCACAAAAGCATTCACCGGCGAGGATGATAGCCTCCACCCGCAGTGGATCGTAGTCCAGTTGCAGGCTGAACAGATCGTCATGGACATACGCATCGCCTGGGCGGAGCCCTATGCGCGTAGCTACAGAGTGCAATATTGGCTGGGCCTCGGTAACCCTATGGATGACCCGAAAGGCGGTGAGTGGAAGGATTTTCCGTCAGGAGCAGTCTCGGATGGAAAGGGTGGGACGGTCACACTTCAGGTTTCCCCAACGCCGTTAGCAACGCGATACGTGCGCGTACTGATGACGGAGTCTTCCAACACCTGTGACACTCATGGGAAGTCTGACCCTAGAAACTGCGTCGGATATGCAATCAAAGAGGTCTATCTTGGAACGCAGAAGAACAGCGAATTCCACGACATACTCCATCACACTCCAGGTCAGGACCAGACCTTTACCTACAGCTCATCCATCGATCCCTGGCACCAGCCCTCTGATCTCTACCTGATTCCCGACCGCATGGAATCCGGAGATCAGGTTGGCTTCGATCTTTTCTTCACGAGCGGAATTACTCGCGGCCAGCCCGCGATGGTTCCGGTGGCGCTACTCTACGGCACGCCGGAGGACGCCGCGGCGCAAATCGCATATCTGGAGAAACGAGGCTATCCAATTTCATACGTTGAAATGGGAGAAGAACCGGACGGCCAGTACATGGCACCCGAGGACTACGCCACCTTGTATCTGCAGTGGGCAACGGCTCTGCACAAAGTTGATCCAGCGCTCAAACTCGGTGGGCCTGTTTTCGAAGGAGTAAGCGAGGACATTCAATTCTGGCCTGATGCGCAAGGCAAGACTTCATGGTTCACGCGCTTTCTCGATTACCTCAAGGCTCGTGATCACCTCTCGGACTTAGCATTCATGTCCTATGAGCACTACCCCTACTACGATGGGACTTGCCAGGGGCCATGGAGCAATCTCTTCAAGGAGCCCGAAATCCTCACACACATCGTTCAAGTCTGGCGTGATGATGGATTGCCCCCAAACGTTCCCATGTTCAACACGGAGACAAATGCTCCCGGTGGAGATGCCGCAGTCGATGTGTTTGGCGCACTGTGGCTGGGTGAGACCTTCCCAGCATTTCTTACCGCAGGCGGCAAGGCCTCCTACTACCATCATGCATTGCCGTACTCTACGCCTCATCCGGCGTGCTGGAATAGCTGGGGTACGTACCATATGTTCACCACCGACCATAACTGGCTGATCAAGCAGCGCACCTCGCAGTTCTTTGCGACGCAGATGCTCACGCAGGAGTGGGCCGAACCGGGAGATGGCGAGCATCGCCTCTTCCGGGCCGCAAGCGATATCAAGAATTCCAAAGGACAGACTCTCGTCACAGCGTATGCTGTGCTGCGTCCCGATGGGCAATGGTCGCTCATGGTAATCAACAAGGATTATGACAATCCCCACTCAGTCGGCATCACGTTTCACGATGGAGACACAGCGGCTGACAGCCCTTTTGTGGGACCGGTTACGAGGATCACCTTTGGGAAGGAGCAGTACCGCTGGCACTCCGCACTGAGAGACGGTTACGCAGATCCAGACGGACCAGCGGATAAGTCTACTCTGCCGGACGGCACGCGTAGCTTTACACTTCCGCCGGCATCCATGACCGTTCTACGCGGCCGGATAAGTGCCTCGACGCCGTCTAAATAAGATCGCCTCAGACCCGAACCGGTTCCCTTTGAGGGCCCTCTACCGGATGAACTTACCGTAAAGCCAGTTCTTCCGGAAATCGCGTGAACGCCCCCCATCGAATCTGATATGGTTCGTGCCAATGGCAGAGAAGAAGTGGTACCAGCGAACCGCGACCCGATGGATACACTTTCGGTCGGTGCCGATAAAGCGCCTATGGGTATTGATAGCCGCGGTCTTCCTCTTGTTTTCAGTATTCGGCTTCTACGTCGATCTAATGTACAGGGGAGTGTTGCCTTATCTCGTCGTGCTGCAGATCGCGCTTTACACCGGGCTGAACGCTTCGTTGTGGATCATCGTGCTGTCGCGCCTGTCGATGCCGTTCCTAGTCGGACTGATTGTGCTGCAGTTTTTCAATACCTGGATCAACAGCAGCCTCGCAAACTGGATGATGCGCAGCTTCGATCTGAAGCCAGTGCCTTCGGAATGGGGAATCCATTTCGCCGCAACCGCGACGATGGCAGTGATCATTCTCTCCTACGTTTTTTTCACTGTGTATATCCGGCGCGAGGGCAAAGAGTCGTTCCGCATGCGCAACGAACTGGAGCTGGCACACGGGATTCAAAAGACGCTCGTGCCACCGGTGGGATTGCGAACGTCGCGCTTTGAGATTTACGGCATTTCGCGCCCCAGTGAAAAGGTGGGCGGCGATCTGGTGGATGCGATTTGCCTGCCGTGCGGTGATGCGATAGCCTATGTTGCCGACATCGCTGGACATGGGCTCCCCGCCGGCATTCTGATGGGAATGCTGAAGACAGCGACTCGCACGGCTCTGCTCGATGCGGAGGGACGCGAACCGCATCGGACCCTGCCGGTATTGCTGGATCGGCTGAACACGGTGCTCCCGGAGGTGAAAGAGCCGCACATGTATGCGACGTTCACCGGCTTCCGGCTAGGAGCGGACGGCAGCGTGTTCTACGCGCTGGCGGCAAGCCCGCCGATTCTGCAGTGGCATGCGAGCGAGCAGACCTTGTCGCACACAGAGGAGGACCAGTTCCCTCTCGGGCTGCTGCCGGTCTCCAGCTTTGACGGACAGAGGCTGGACGTAGCGTCGGGCGATCTGCTCGTGATTGCAACGGACGGGATTCTGGAAGTGTGCAACAAACCCCAGGAAGAATTTGGCGTGGAACGACTGAAGCAAGTGATCGCGGCGAACGCCCAGAACCCTTTACCGGAGCTGGCGGAAAGGATTCTTGCGGCGGCGCGTGGGTTTGGACAGCAGTTAGACGATCAAACAATCCTCATCGTGCGTTGTCTGTGATTTGGAACTTCTACAGGGCGTGCGATGCGGCTTCTTCGATCAAGGCTGCAACCTCTTTCGGCCTCGAGGCGTAGACCGCATGGCTGGCGCCTGGCACTTCGACCTTATGGCTCTTGGCTCGTGAGGCATACCAGCGTTCAAGGTCGGGGTTGATGGTTCTGTCCGCTCCTGCTACGAGCATCCAGCTTGGTTTGCTTCTCCACGCAGCCGTGGTGATGACTGCTTTGAAATTGTCAGCTGCGTTGAGTACCTGCGACCGCGCCATGAAGGCAGCCTGCTCGGCGGGCAGGTCAGCGGCGAAGTATTCATGAAACTGTGCGGGATCGAGGTAAGTGAAACCGTCGGCGGTTTTCTCTATCGCACCAGACTTGCTGAGGTCGCTTGGGAAGCGCTTTCCGTCGTCCGCCTCATTCTCTCCTGCGTCCGGCATATGGGCGGCGATGTACACCAAACCGGCAACCGAGGGATCCGCTCCCGCTTCGGTAATTACGGCTCCTCCATAGCTGTGAGCGACAAGAATGCACGGTCCATCTTGTAGAGCAAGGACACGC
>JABDHA010000107.1:1808-2401 GCA_013285705.1 Acidobacteriota bacterium | reverse complement strand
CTCTTGGACGATGCTGACGTTGTACCCATCTCTGACAAGAATGTCGTAAACGCCCTTCCAGCCGGAACCGTCTGCCCAGGCGCCGTGAACCAGAACAATATTCCGAACACGATGATCTTGTTTCTGCGCGGAGAGCGCGCCGCAGGTCAACAACACTAATACGACGCAGAGGAACTGAGACATTCCTCGTATAACTCGCACACCAGTCATTGAATGACTCATTTTTGAAGCTCCTTTTGTGAATTAATTTGTATGTGGTAAACAGCCCAGCAATTCATGCTCAGCCTGCGGCTCAGAGCGTCAGATAAGCGACTTGCACCCACTGGTCGGAGTTGATGATCCCTCTGCCCCAAATGGGGTCGAGATCAGCGAACGGCTCTTCCGCGACTGCTTCCTGGGCGGACTTTCCCGCGGACTTCAATTTCTGAATGCGATCGCGCGAAGTGATCAGCATGTCCCGGTATTTCGCAAGATCTGCTTTGTTGCCGATCGGGCCGTGCCCCGCAACAATCTTGGTGTAGTTGTCGGCGACCGAGAGGATTTTGTCTGCGGCGGCAATCATGCCGGCAATTTTCCCGCCCGTACCGGGGTCG
>JABDHA010000107.1:0-1798 GCA_013285705.1 Acidobacteriota bacterium | reverse complement strand
CGATGTAGGGATACATACCGTTGAAAAACGTGTCGCCCATCGAAATCACGTTGGCCTCTTGAAAATGAACGTAGATGTCCGAATCTGTATGTGCGGGACCATAGTGTTGGAGCGCGAGGGTTTCGCCATTGGCTTGCAACTTGTAACTGCCGAGGAAGGTTTGCTGCGGCAAGGCCTCCGCCGGCGAGGGGTCGAAATGCAAGCTGGAGAGCGTGCCATCTGATCCTCGATACAAGACCGGCAGATCATGCGGCTCGGACATCCGCTTCGTAGTGTTTTCGTGGGCAAGAACCGTAGCTCCTGCAGCGTGAAAAGGCGCGTTGTTATCGGTATGGTCGAAGTGCCAGTGGGTGTTGATGACATATTTCACCGGTGCACTGCCAAGGTCATCGAGAGCCTCTTTGAGCCTGGGCCACGCGGGTGCAACGAAGGTGTCCACGACGAATTTGCCGTCCGGGCCGTTGAGAACCACCACGGTTCCGCCAGGACCGGACAGCATTGTGACCTTGTCAGCTAGCTGTTGCGATTGGAGGGGAGCAGCATTGAATTTGGCGCGCATACTCGCGAGCAGGTCGGCCGCCGAAGGCGCGGCTTGCGCGTTGCTCATTGCGGAGGCGCGGAGCGACGTCGAGGAAAAGAGTTGCGCCAGCAGAGCGCCGCCTGCCAATGTGACTGAACCTCGCAACATTTCGCGGCGTGAGGTCTGCTTCTGTAAGAAATTCAATTTCATCTTCTTGATGCCTTTCTTTTGTGCTTTGGGCTATTTCTTTGCTGCATATCGGTTAGAGAGTTACATCATCTTATTAGTTACATTGTTTGTTTTGTTGTCTGTGATGAGTTATGCAAATAAGATGATGAGATGGAACTTCGTCAAATTCGATCGTTTCTCTCGATTGCTGAGACTCTGCACTTCGGGCGTACAGCGGAGTTGATTCATCTCAGCCAACCAGCCTTGAGCCTTCAGATACGAGCGCTTGAGGAGGAGGTCGGCGCGCGACTCTTCGAGCGGAACCGACGCAAAACGACGCTCACTCCGGCTGGTGTCGCCTTTCGCGATGAGGCCGCTACGGCGCTCTCGCAACTGGACCAGGCCATTCACAACGCGAGACTGGCTGCAAATGGGAAACTCGGACGATTACGGATTGGCTTCATCTCAACGGTGGGTAGCGAGATTGTGCCCAATATCGTTCGTCAGTTTAGAGAGTTAAATCCCGACGTTGAGTTCACTCTGCGCGCGATTACCACGGCGGATCAGGTGCCAATGCTGGAGACGGGGTCGCTCGACATTGGATTTTTGCGTCTGCCGATTGACGGGCACCCGACCCTCGACGTTGTCGTAATGCATCGCGAACCGTTCGTGCTCGTTGTGCCCTCGTCCCATAGCCTGGCAAAGAGAAAAAGGGTACGCCTGAGCGAACTGTCAGGCCATGACTTCGTAATGTATGAGCGTACTTATGCCCCTGGGTTCCACGATCTGATTTTGGGGATACTTCGCGATGCCAGGATTGTTCCCAATGTTTCCCAGACTGCGGCAGAGATCTCAACACTGATCTCGCTGGTCGCTGCGCACATGGGTATCGCCATATTGCCCGCATCGGCAGTGAAACACAGTGTTGCTTCGGTCACCGCCTGTGACATCGTGGACAAGATACCGATGTCAGAAATTGGTATCGCTTCCAGCAGACGAGTCCGAGCGGCAGTCGTGGACAACTTCAGATCTTTCGCTCTGAAGAAGTTAAGTCAGGCAAGAAGCGCTTTGCATACGAATCGGAGTTAACCTCGACTCCGGATATTCCGG
>JABDHA010000106.1 GCA_013285705.1 Acidobacteriota bacterium | reverse complement strand
ACGAATAGCTCGATCGCATTGGCACACAAGGGTCAGGTGCGCATGGTGCCGTTTTTCTCAGCGGACGGAGAGACCTTCTCGTCTCGGTCACTGCTCTACCTCCAGAGGCAAATGCAACTGGCACGCAAGCCAGTCTCGGTCTGGACAGGTGCGGAAGGCATTGAAAAGTACCTTGAGCACGACAGTTTCAGCGACGAAGTGCAGGGGCGATTGATTCAATCCCTGAAGAGCTATTTGTCCGCCCGCAACCTCACCGGCACCGAGATCTTTGGAAGACAATATCTCTTCCAGGACCTGGTCGCGCGCATCCTGAGCGACCTCCGTATGCGCGCAAGCGAATGGCTTGGTTTTGAGGTAAAGCAGGCTATTGCCGGGCGTCCTGTGATGTTCGTTGGAGCCGACTCGGAAGACGATAATGCATTTGCTCTGGACCGTCTGCGGCAGGCGTTTCTACAGGCAGGCTTCACGCATGTGACATTTGCGATGGAGCCTGTGGCAGCAGCCTATGCCTACGAATCCACTGTTATCAAGGACGAACTGGTCCTGATAGGCGATTTCGGTGGAGGCACGACGGACTTTTCTCTCCTTCGTGTCGGGCCGTCTGCGCGAACCTCCCATGGGTTGCAGGTACTCGGAAACAACGGCGTCGGGATTGCCGGAGATGCATTCGATGCAAGAATCGTGCGCAGGCTCATCTCTCCCGCATTGGGCTCGGAATCCACCACCCGTACATCAGGAAAAATCATGCCGGTGCTGCCTGCTTGGGTGTACGCCAATCTTGAACGTTGGCATACTTTGTCCTTCCTGCGGACACGCACAACGATGGATATGCTTCGCACTGCGGAAAGGCGTGCTCCGGAACCGGAGATGATTGCCGCCCTGCTTACGATTGTGGAGCACGACCTGGGCTATCGGCTCCATCAGGCAGTCCAACACGTAAAGGTCGATCTCTCACATCAGGCAGAGGCGGAATTTGTTCTCGATACGGATCTCCTTCATCTGCGCGCGCAGGTGACTCGTGCGCAATTCGAACAATGGATCGCGCCCGAGCTCGCGCGGATGGAAGGGTGTCTGGAGGACCTTATGCAGAAAACGGGGATCTCTCCTATGCAGGTTGATCGCGTCTTCCTGACCGGAGGAACCTCGCTTGTGCCGGCAGTTCGAAATCTCTTCACTCAGCGGTTTGGAGAGGATCGTGTGCAAAGCGGAGAAGCCTTCACTTCTGTGGCATATGGGCTTGCTTTGATGGCTGCGGCCCGGCATAAAACTGCGGTCCCGGCGACGTTCCTTCAGGCTCCTTCTGCAAGATAGAAATTCTTGGCAAGAATAGCTTTCTCTCGACCACCGCTACTCGCTGTCCCCGGCTTGCAAACGTCCATGCCGAGAGGCTCGACCCGACGCCGCTGCCAATGATCACCAGATCGTACAGCAATGCCGTCGTCCGCATCAGGATTCCGAAGTATTTTCAAAGCTTCATGCAGTAGCTTAATTAACCATGACCTGGATTGTGGTTGTCGCCTTCGTCCCACCTCCGGAATTTGACGACGAAGCGCTTACGGTAAATACATAAGCACCCGTTGTCGTTCCGCCGCTTGTATGACTGCCTCCGCCTCCACCACAGCCAACCAGAGCCGACACGACGATCCCGAAAGCAACCAGGCCAAGGACGGTGCGCCATGCTCTGCGGCGAACGGGTGCCACCAGCATGAAGACGCAGGCCAGCGCGGTTCCTGAAGCACCTCGGAGCAGGTCCTTCAATGGATAGAAAAGAGATCCACTCATCGGAGCGGTCGTACTCACCGTCATGGACGCGGTCGCAGCTGACGTCCCATTAATGAGTACGGAGGACGGAATGTTGCATGTCGGCAGATCCATCGCACCAGAGGGACTGGTTGTGAGAGCGCACTTCAGATTCACGGCTCCCAGAAAGCCTCCGCTTGGTGTCACCGTAACGGTAGACGTATTGCCCGTAGTGGCTCCAGCATTCACTGTCACCGCTGTACCGGACACGTTAAAGCTACCCGTTGAACTGCTGGCGCTCACTGTGAGATTCACGGTTCCCTTTGCAGTCGTGGAGCCGCTTGTTCCTGTAACCGTGACGACATAAGCGCCTGTTGTTGTCGTCGCGGTTGTGCCGATCGTCAGCGTGGAGGCACCGAGTGTCATACTGTCAATCGATACTGAAGTTGGACTGAGGCTGCAGGTTGGCGGGCTCATGGCGCCCGCTGGACTGGTCGTTATGGCGCACGTTAGAGCCACCATTCCTGTAAATCCGTTCGTGGGAGTTACAACCATGCTGGTGGTATTTCCAGTGGAAGCTCCGGCAACGACGGTCAGGGCGGGATTATTGATGGTAAAGCTGCCGATGGCACCGCTGGGGGTGACGGTAAGATTCAGCGGGCTCTTTACAGACACGGAACCGCTTGTGCCTGTAAGAGTGACAACATAAGCTCCTGTGGTTGTCGTCGCCGTCGTGTTGATCGTCAGCGTAGATTCTTGAAGGGTCGAATTGGCCAACGATACCGAGGTGGGATTAAGACTGCAGGTGGGAAGGTTCGTAGCGCCGGACGGACTGGATGTGATGGCGCACGCCAGAGCCACTGTGCCGGAAAATCCGCCTGAGCCTTCTACAATCACGTCGGCGGTATTTCCAGTTGTCGCTCCGGCGGCGACGGTCACGTTCGTGCCGAAGAGGGTGAACGAGGGAGCCGTCACGGTAACGACGGTACTAGCGTTGCTGTTGGAGTAATGCGTGTCACCGGGATAGGTCGCGGTGATTGTGTTGTTGCCACTTACCAGCCCCGTTGCATTTGTGGGAATCGTGATCTCGTATTGGGCTGTAATCGCGCTGCCTACAAATCCCACCTTTGACGGAGCAGGTGCTGTTCCAAGAGTGGTGCTTCCCACCTGGAAGGTCATGGCTCCCCCAGGCGGAAGACCGATGCTGTCTGTGTTCACCGTGGCTGTTAGCGTAATTGTGGGTGCATTTTGATTCTGTGATCCGAGGAGCGTGAGCGTCGTCTGTCCCTTACTAATCGTGAAGCTGTACGCACTCCCTGAATTACTAGCCAGATAGCTGCCATCGCCTGCATAGCTGGCCGTTACACCATGCGCGGCAACGGACAATGACTCAGCCGGATTCGAATAGTTGCTGTAGGCGGCAGCTCCGGAGCTTGAAATGGGAAGTGCAGGTAAAGAGCCAGCCGTATCAGCCAAGACGATATTTCCCGTTGCAACTGTGTTGGAGCCTGATGCCCCTTTCACTTGCGCGCTGATAACAGTGGCGAAGCCATAGGGAATAGTCTGTCCCTTGCATGTCGTTGGCGGTTGATCGATATCGTCGCATTGAATATTGCTGCTCGACGGGTCGATCATGCTCATGCCGAGAACCACGCTGCTGGATTCCGGCGAAATGGTCACCTGAACCGGATTAGACTGGCTGGCAGCGTTCTTCACGTCCCCGCCATAGTAGGCATACACGTTGTAAGGCTTGTTAGGCTGAGGGCTGCCGGGTAGATCACTCGTCGACACGCTGGCTTTACCGGTGGAAAGGGGCGTGACAAAACCGATGAGAGCCTGGTTGTTTTCGACACCGCTGTTGTTGACGAAGGAAACATCGCCCGTTGCCGCGCCAGGGGAAACACTGGCGGCCAGGTTGAGTTGCGTTCCGTGCTTAACGCTAATGGGGCTGGTTCCACCATTGATCGTGAATGAGGTTGTGGTGGGCGTGAATGATGCCTTTGTCCAGTTGGCGACGAGTTGCGCTGCGTCAACACTGCCCAACCCGGAGGCCGCGTCGTAACCAGTGCCCGTATTGTAGCCAGTAAGGAAGCCATTCGCACCGCAATTCGGTGTACTTGCCATGCATACAACGGAGTTGTTGCCAGCAGTTACATCATGAAAGACGCTCGGATAAAGCGCTGATTGGGCGGCCAGGTTGTAGAGCACGTTGTCAGCCTGACCGAGCCGAACTCCTCCCTGTGACTGGGATACAAGCGCAAGCATTCCGGCAAAGGCTGGCGCGGCTGCTGAGGTTCCGCCCACGCCAGTAAACGTAGTTCCGTTGGTAAAGGATCCGCTTGTCTGTTCGCAGTCTGTCTGTGTAGGAGTTGCGGTCTGCCCGTTGATTTCACTGTCTGAGCAGACGAGCCATATAGCGCTGTAGAACCCGTTGGCCGCAAGAAGGGATACGTCAGGAACGGCACGGTTTTTGAAGGTGAAATCCGGCGCACCAGTCTGAAACGGGGGTATGGGGTATCCAGAATTAGGCACGCAGGTTGTGTTCGGAGGAACCCCATTGGTCTGCGTACAGCTGCTTACGCCACCGCCTCCACCGGTAATATTGGTGCTTTGATTGCTGTCCATAAAGGGTGTATTCGAACTGTATCCGCCGCTGTTTGGCGGCTGGGTCGAGTTGTTCCATGGATTTTCAGGAATGTAGCTGAGTGCGGTCCGATAGTAGCTGGCGGCAGCGTTGCTCGAATTCACATACGTAGCGAAGTCATTGAGAAGAACGTCGTAATCGGTGCCGCCCACTGCGATGTTATATGCGGTGGAAGCAAAGCCACTGACGGCCAGTCCGAATTGCGCGGACGATTCAGAGTTTGAATCATCGCAACCGGCGGAGCCGCTATCACCAGACGCAACTGTTACGCTTATGCCCTGAGCGGCCGCCTGTTCCCAGTCTTGACTATATGTCTCATTCGATGAGCCCAGAGACTGCTCACATTGGCCAAAACTTACATTCAGAATGCTGACGTTGTTATCGGCGAGAGCGCGGATGATTGCAAAATCCAGGCCGGACGAAAGGCCAACATCAGCGGATATGTAAAGATTGATGCTTGCGCCAGGAGCTATGCCACCGGAAACTTCAAGATCGAGCAAGGCCTCTATAGAGTCGGGATTGATGCCCGGATCGTCGCCGTCGATGACGACTTTGGGCGGATGCGCGCTATAGCTCGACGGCAAAAATCCAGCGCGATAGGCGGCAATATCCTGCGCGTTAATGTTGGCATCACCTACGATGCCGATGGTCAAACCAGTTCCGTCATAGCTCTTGCCACCAAGCAGCGAACTGACCTTCGAATAATTCCCATTCAACGTTGCGTTGGGGGTGTCGTAAATGGTGGCGGCGTCTGCAGGAACAGCAAACAGTATATTGCCATTGGTGCCGCTCGGGATCGAGCAAGCTCCTGAGGCATTGCATTGCAGCGTGAGGTCGGGCTTGATTTTACGCGTCTCAGAATCGAAGTGCGCCGTTCTGCTTTCGACCGCTCCCCGCTTCGGCCGAAAATCATTCAATTTCGCGATTCCAGCAATGACAGGGGCGAGCGCCGCTGGAATCTGTGGGTCCGTCGAGTTGGCAAGGTGCATTTCCCCATTCACGGAATATCGATGGATGGTGGTGTCGAATGCCTGCTGAATCTGAGCCAAGTTTCCGGAAAAAATGATGAAATTGCGCGCTTCGGGAACCTTCTCGACAGTAAAGCCTTCCGACTGGAGCCACGCGGTCACAGTGGTCAGGTCCGTATCACTGATCCCGTACTGCGCGCCGAATTGCACAGGCGTGAGCCACCTGCGATAGTTCGGCGAGTTTGGATTTTGCAGGTCGGCAAGGTATTGCTTGAGAGCGTTCTCTTGCACTCCGCTGCGTTTGAGGACGAGCATGATGCGTCCTGTCTGCAATGATCCGGACGCAGGTCCCTGGTCGTATCTTGCCTGCGCCAGCGGATGCACACTGTTCTGAAGCGTGACGCGCTCATCAGGATTGATGGGTTGCGTGATGCGGTTGGGAATGACATCGGGTTGGGTGGTTTGGGCCAGAGCGGGAACGATCATTAAGGCGACTAGCCCGAACACAACAGAAGCGATCAGGCACGAGACGACGGAGCGCGGCATGCGATGTGAACCAGACATGGCCATCCCCTTAAACTGAACGGAAGAATTGTGAAAACCCTAATCGGAGAAATTGGAGGGCCCTGAAAGCGCACTCTGTGGGCGCTTCTGCTCGGTCGCGGGATATACCATCCGCAAACGGCATTCAACTTAGCCGATTTGAGCGGCAGTTGTCATCATTAAATTTGACGGTCCTGATTCAAAACCCGGAATGGCTCGAATTATCTTGTTTAGATATGCTCCGAGGGATCCGCTCCGGCTGGCAGGCCAGCAATCGAACGAGGAGGATCAGGATGCCAACCAGAGCGCCAGCATCCAGATGCTTCAGAAGTGCACTCGCCGCACGCTCTATACCTCTGCCCATTGGCGCAACAGGTTGTGATAGATGCCTGTAAGCTGCACGGCGACGGCATTCGTCGGCATGTCGCGGTTTACGCACTGGGTTGCGTTGTCCAGATCGAAGAGCAACGTCCGCTGCGCGTCGCTACGGATCATGCTCTGAATCCAGAAGAAGGAACTTACGCGACGACCGCGCGTAATGGGCTCGACACGATGAAGGCTCGACGAAGGATAGAGCACCATGTGCCCCAGCGGCAGCTTTACTGTGTGTACACCGTAGGTGTCTTCGATGACGAGTTCGCCGCCATCATAATCCTCAGGAGGCGTAAGGAAGAGGGTGGCAGAAAGGTCGCTGCGTACACGGTGCGAGCTGCCTTTTACGTGGCGGATCGCGTTGTCGACATGAACACCGAATTTCTGGCCGGTACTGTAGCTGTTAAACAGCGGCGGAAAAACTTTCATCGGCAATGCAGAGGAGATGAAAAGCGGATTCTGTCCCAGCGCCTGCAGAATCATGTCGCCCAACTGCTGCGCTACCGGGTGGTCTTCGGACAGCTGCATGTTGTCTTTGGCGAGGGCCGATTGGTGTCCCGCGGTCACGCGTCCGTCTACCCAGTCAGCTTCAGCAAGCAGTTTGCGTGCATGTGCAATCTGCGTTGGGTCGAGAACATTTGGAATTGTAATCAACATGGTTGCGTATTCCTTTCACACAGAGACAGAGGCCGCACACGGTGGCTCTGTCCCGTCGATCGTCTGTCTAGAATTTGAAGTTCAGGCCGAAGAGCCCCGATGTTCCGGCACCCGGCACGATATGCGCCGGATGAATCTCGTCGATGTAGTTGCGATCGGCGAGGTTGAAGATGTTCGCCTGTAGCGAGACATGCTCGCCCATCGAGTAGCTGCCCATGGCATTGAAGACCCAGTAGCTCGGCACCTGCTTGATCAGACGGGTGGTCGGATCGAGAGGCACCGTCGAGCTTGCCGTGCGGCTGTCGACGAAGTTCCCTCCCAGACCCATCACCCAGCGGCTCGTCGGCTGATACGTCATCCACAGGTTGAACAGATTATCGGGAACGTTGGCGAGTTTGAAGCCTACTGACTGCGGATAATATTGAGAAGCGACAACCTCACTATGCATGTACGTATAACTGGAGAGCACGCGCCATTGACTGTTGATGCGGCCGACAACAGCAACCTCGGCGCCATCCACTCTTTGTGTGCCGGCAAGCACATACAGCAGTGAATTTGTGGGCGACGCTTCGCGCGCATTGTCCTTGGTTGTGCGGAAGAGATCCGCGCGCAGCGACAGGCGCGACTGATTGAAGTCCCACTTGCTGCCGACTTCGTAGGAGCGGTTGAATTCTGGCGCAAGATTCGCGGTACCGGTGCCGCTCGGTCCCACGGTCAGTGCGAGCGTTTCGGCGGACGGATTCCACGAAGTACCGTAATCGAAATAGATGCTGCCGTTCTCGCGCGGCTTATAGACAACCGCTGCGCGCCAACTCGGCTTGCGGTCCAGTCGCGACGGATAGGTGATGGTTGGCGATCCCTGCGTCACTGGGCCACCCGCAGTGGATTGGCTCGGCGTGGGATACGCGACGCTCTTTTCATCTGTGTTGAAACGGTCAAAGCGAGCCCCACCGGTAAATTCCCAATGCCGTCCGAACTGCATCGTGTCGAGTAGGTAGATTCCGTAGCTGGTGGAGGTCGCGTGTACATCGCTCGACCGAGCCGATGTACCAGCGAAGAGTTGGTCTTCGTTCGGGCGCAACAAATCTGCAGTTGGCACAGTGTTGATCGTCTGCCCGGCGGCATTTACATAGTTAAACGTTGGACGCTTTGGATCGGAGGTTTCGCGGCCGCCCTCTGCGCCGATCACGGCTACGTGTCTGATACCGAACGTGGTTCCATGAACGGTTGCATCAAGCTGATCCCACAGAAAGCTCTCGTTGCTGTAGACAGCAATCTGGTTACGGTTCACATTCACCTGATCGAGCGGCGTGGTGGGTGTAATGGCACCTGCTGTTGCGTTGTTTACCTGCGGCTCCGTGATGCGCGCGTGGCGCTCGTTGTTGGCATAACGAATGGTGTTTCGCAGCGTGGCCCAGCCATCGATGTCATGCTCGGCCTTGACGGTTCCCATGTTCACATTCGTGTCCAGGAAGTTGCCGTCGCGGAAGCCGTAGTAGTTGTGCCGCGCAACCTGTGCCGGATGGTTGAAGTACCACGGAATGCCGTAGTCAGGAATATCGTTCTCGTTGAAATGGAAGTAGCTTGCGCGCAGACGGTTCGGCGTTCCCAGTCCCAATGCCAGTTCAGGGGCTATACCGAAGCGCTTGTTCTCCGTCACATCGCGTTCGGCCACATTGGCATCGTGTCCCATCACATTCAGGCGCACTGCGGCTCCGGTACCCAGCTTTGGCAGAGGCTGATTGATATCAACGGTGAAACGCCGCGTCACATCCGTACCAAGATCTCCCTCGGCAACGACAAATGGGTGCAACTCGGGCGACTTCGATTCCTGATTGATCACACCGCCCGTGGAGCCGCGGCCAAAGGTCACCGAAGACGGCCCCTCCAGCACCTCAACGGATTCGTAGTTGAACGAATCGCGATAGTACGAGCCGAAATCACGCATGCCATCCAGGAAAATATCATTCCTCGCGGTGAAGCCGCGCAGCGTCAGATTGTCGCCCTGTGAACCGCCTTCGCCCGCCGCCAGACTGATGCCCGGCGCATTGCGCAGCGCATCGCGCAAGGTGGCTGCGCCTTGGTCCTGCATCGTTTGCTTCGAAATGACCGTGATCGATTGCGGTGTATCCAACAGTGGCATGGGGTAACGATCGAGTTCAATTTGCGGTGCGGAGTTCTCAGCCGAAACGACAACATCTTCTTTCGCGGTAACTGCGATCACGATGCTTCCGTCACTCTGTGCACGTGAGGACAGCCCGGTTCCCGCCAGCAGCAGGGTCAGTGCCTGGCTGTCGCTGTACAAACCAACCACTCCGGGCGACCGGAATCCGGGGATTGTCTCCGGAGGAATGGCAAGCGTAACGTGCACGCCCGTAAATCTCTCAAAGGCTGCAACGGCAACATCAAGCGAACCGGCCGTGATGTTGAAGCGGCGGACGGTCAGGTTCTGAGTGCCCGATGACTGCTTCGGGTCGTTGGCCAAGACGGGAGAAGTGCTCTGTTGGGGGGTTGGCCGTGCGAACGCGACAGCAGCGTATGCGGTGACAGTTCCGAGTGCGAGCCAGCGGCTGCGCGAACGGCTGCGACGACGGCGCAGGCCTGCGTCGCCAGTTTGAAGATGACTCTTTGGATGATCCATAGCGAATGTCTCCGTCTGACAGCCGGGGAGCAGCCAGGGTTGATGGCGGAGCCGCTAAAAACCTATAGTGATAGGCATCTGCAGTCCACTGGGCCTGTAGAAGCGCCAGGTCCTCGCGAACTCGGCCAGAGTTGCACGCGGGGATCTGGTGCAAAAAATAGGACATTTGATCGAATGGTCATCGGGGTCACAATATACGACCAAATCGATCTTAGTTAATATACGACTATTTTTATCGGATTAAAAGTCTTTTGTGTTTGGTCCGCCGGTCCAAGAGCGTTGCACGTTTATCGAAGACCGAATGGGCACAATATCCACTGAGAAATCCAAACACAATCACGGTGTCGTATTCTTCGCCCTTCGCTCCGTGACAAGTGCTCACCACTCCTCTAGCCGGATGACAAAGAGCCGTCGAAGCTTTTCCATGTCTGTTAGCAGACTCTGACGCACACATTCGTCACCTCGGATCGATGCTTGCCAACTGACACCTGTTCACTGGACAACAGCGACAGGACTTCAGTCCATCAGGCCAGAGAGCTCGATTTACTTTTCTCAACTGCATGAGGCATATTTCTCGGGCGAAGTTGTTCGGATATGAATGGCCCTGAAGTTGCTCTTAGTCTCTTAGTCGGATGGGACTCCGCTGTCCAGTGAGGCACCGGTCCGGATTGCTGACCGGCGTCTTGTTCACACTTGCGGGAGGAGATTGTGGCAGTAAGAAAGAAGACGAGACGGTGGCAGAGCTGTCTTATTGATGAGGATTGGACCTGTGCGCGATGCAGTGGAGTCGTACTTTGCATGCCCTGGTGCGAATCGATCAATGCCAGCGTCAACTACGCTCATGACGCCGTTCGACATCCCAGTCATCTGAGCATTGGTGACCGCCTGATCCTTCACGCCCTGGGTGTCAGATGGAGTGCCCGGACAGTTCCGCCAAAAGGTTCGACCCTTTACCGGAAAGCGAGATTAGTGGCCGCCGATTAGCAATTGCCAATCGATTGGCACTCGGCTGTCGCGTTGCCGACCCTGTGCTGCATCTGCCAATCGGCTAACAGTTGCTAGTCTGATATCGTCCTTCCTGACACCCGTCCCTAGTCTTTTCAATCGTTTGGACTTGGTTCTTCATTTGCATACATAAAAGCTGGAAAGAGACCGACCGCCGGCGTCATCGCGGCCATATCGCGTCTGTGGAGCTAGGTGTTCGAAATTACGCAGAACGCTCCTCGCAGTGTTCTTCGAGTTCACTAAACTGCTTCACTCACTACTCAATAGACAGGTGCTCATTGCTCAGAGAAAGTAATTCAATTCAGGGATCAATCCCGGAACAAGACAACGTCATCATCGGGGCGTGCCTTCGAGAGATGGCTGAGGAACTGCTGGTTTCAGCGGCACGCTCCGGAGACCACACAGCATTCATGGAGCTTTGTGGGCGACATTCGAGGCAGATTCGGTGGAGGATTCATCGAATCACGCGGAATCGCGAAGATGCCGAGGATGCATTTCAAGACACACTTCTGAGAGCGTTCCTTAACCTCAAGAGTTTTGAAGGCAGGTCGAGCTTTTCATCGTGGCTCACCAGAATCGCAATCAATTCTGCTCTCGGAATTTTGCGGAAAAAGCGGTCCTCAGAACTTCCCCTCCTGCTGGCGTCCGACAATTCGGAGAATTGGGTGCTTTGGGAGATACCAGATCAATCAGAGACGCCTGAAGCTTACTGCGAGAGACGAGAAAAAGAAGAATTACTCAAGTGCGCCATTCTCCGCTTGCCATCGATCTTCCGGGAAGTGGTTGAGCTTCGACATGAACGAGAATATTCAGCGCTTGAGATTGCTGAATTGCTCGGCATTTCGGTTGCAGCTGCGAAATCCAGATTGTCGCGCGCACGAAAGGCGGTACGGCAACTCTCCACATCCGGGGCAGTGCGTCGAGTCCACACGATGACCCGTTCCTATCAGAAGGGAGACTAGTGGCTGGATGGATGCACATCGTATTTGGGACGGCCTCCCTGATATCACTGCTCATTCTAAGTCCGCTACGGACTTGGAGACATATATTGCATGCGTTTCGCGGACGAGCCAACACATTGCCCGACCCCAGCCAGGCTGTTCCCGGGAGTCAATCTCCTCCGTTGTTCGACCAGGAGATTGAGGTCAACGAAGAAAGGCCAATACAAAAATGGCCAACCAGCGACAGCAGATAATAACCGGCGGACCAAGTTCACGCCGAATGCCAGAGATGGAATCGTTCACGGCCGACTTCTTGGGGTTGTACCATATGCGGCATGGCAGCCAACGAGCACAGTTCCGGCGAAGATCAGAGTCTGCCCCTTCGTCAGATTATCGACTCGGCCCCTGCGCTGATCCACACCTCCCGACCGGACGGCTACCTTGATTTCTTCAATCAGGGTTGGCTCAACTTCATAGGGCAGCCGCTGGAGAAGCTGTTGGGATGGGAATGGACTTCCTTTATTCATCCTGAAGATGTCGAAGCCTTTGTACAGAAGTGGCGCGAGTCAATCGCCACGGGAGAGCCCTTTGAGGGAACAGCGCGGGTGCGGCGGGCCGATGGAGAATATCGCTGGATGCTGCACCACAAACTCGCATTGCGCGCCACAGATGGAAAAATTCTCAAATGGCATGGATCGAGTATCGATATCGAGGAGCGAAAGCGCGCTGAAGAAGAGCTACGGAAGAGCGCCCAGGAGCTGCAAAGAAGCGAATTCTATCTGGCCGAAGCGCAACGCCTCGGCCAGATGGGTGGCTGGGTTTTTGACCCTGTAGGACGTTTCGACTACTGGTCGCGCGAACTCTTTCATATATACGGTCTTGATCCGGCCACACGAGCACCTACCTCTGAGGAATACCTGGCACTCATTCATCCACACGATCGCGAGTTCATGGCATCGTTGCTGAAGGGAATGCTAACCGAGGTTTCGGAATTTGATATCACCAAGCGCACCGTGCGACCTGACGGTGAGGTTCGATACATTCGCTGCGTGGGTACTCCCATCGTCGACAATGGCACGCAGAAACTCATCGGCACAGCCATAGATGTCACGGAGCACGAACTCCTTACTCAAGAGCTTCGGCGTCGAGAAGCCTATTTGGCCGAAGCCCAAAATCTAAGTCACACAGGCAGTTTCGAGTGGAGGCCAGACACCGGGGAGATTGTTTGGTCGGACGAAACTTACCGCATATTCGAATACGATCCTGCGAAGAAGGTAACGCTTGACAGGATCATAGAACGGGCTCATCCGGAGGATCGCGCTTCGGTGCTTGAGACGGTGGAACGTGCATCGAGCACTGGAATTGCCTTCGATTCTATCTATCGC
>JABDHA010000105.1 GCA_013285705.1 Acidobacteriota bacterium | reverse complement strand
CGAATGGCTTCGACCACCGCATCCTCGGACGCAGCAAGGAATGGCTGCTTTCGGGTGAGCACCTCGTAGCAGACCACGGCCAGCGAAAATACATCTGAGGCCCGCGTAAGCGGCTTCATCGAAAGCTGCTCGGGCGACATATAGAGCAGAGTGCCTTTGCGGCCCACAGTGCGGCTTATATCCAGTCGATGGGCCACGCCGAAGTCGATAATCTTAACCGAATCGTCTTCAAGTATAAAAAGATTGCTGGGTTTGATATCACGATGCAGAAGACCAAAATCATGCGCCGCCTGCAAGCCGCGGCATGCCTGGGAAATGATATCGACACAGCGCTCCGTTGAGAGAGGTTGAGGCGATGCGCGAATCATAGCGGCAAGCGTAGTGCCGCGAAGTAGGGGCATTACCAGGTAGGGTTGGCGTAGGCCGTCTTCATCAAACGTGCCTACATCGCGGACTTCGACGATATTCGGATGCGCTAACGCAGATTGCTTATGACACTCCTCGTAGAAGAGTTGAAGTGCTGTAGCGTCATTGGCGTCCAGCAGCATCTTGAGAGCGACATCCGTGTTGAGGGCGGTGTCGAACGCTCGCCATACAACACCCATGCCACCTTCACCGAGCTTTTCCTTCAACTCGTACCGATTTTTGGTCTTTTTCGCCATCGCCTGGAAACGTGGAGTATCTGCTCATGACGAGGAGTGCTCTCATATGCGGGAGCGCGACAGGGTGCCAGAGAAACGCCTTCTTCTTAATTGAGGCGTGTATCAAAGCAAAAGCTTGCCGCGCAGGCACGAGCCCGCATTGCCTGCGTCTTGTTAGGCAAGGATAGCTTTCGATCTCGGCATAGCCTTGTCCAGAATGTCGCTTTGTTATCTAAAAATATGGCGCTTTGCGTTACTAGAATGACATCCGGGAGGGAATTAGCCGATCTCTGAATGGAGGGTGCAGTTAAAGTGCCGGAGGAGGGTCACCATACAAATTCAAAACGTATGCTTATCCGGTAACGCGGGAGAGGGTATGACTCGCATAGCTCTCAGGAACTCTTACCGGTTTCGTTCTTTTCTAAATGAAAGGCAATTGAGATGCATATGGCAGAAGTACGTTGGGGCCTTTACCCAGAGATGAGGTGCTCACCATCTACCTGGCGAACTTCCTCCAAGCTGGCCCAGATACCTGTTTGCCTGCCTGAAAAGAAGTCCGCCAGAATTCTCCAACTATAGACGCCTATATCGTTTGCCTCGAATATTTCACTAAGCGATTGATACTTCCCGATAACATCGACCTAGAAGGTAAATCCTCCTTGAAAAGTGATTTGCCGAACCTGGCCGCTTTCGAGAGAGTCAAACACTCCATACTGACTGGTAAATTGATTGCCCCCGGGCACAGAGATGTTTCCACTCGGTGTCAGGAATTGTGGATGGTTGAAGATATTGGAAATTTGCGTCATGAAGTTGAAGTGTATGCGCTCCGTTATGGGTACCGACTTGGTTAAAGAAAGATGGGTTTGATAGAGATGCTGGCCTTCCAGGCTATTCGGTCGCGCATTGCCAAAATGACCTGCTTGTGGAACGGCAAATGCCGCTGTATTGAACCAGTTATAGTAGTTCTTGCCGCCCGGAATATTATTGGGATCGCCTACCAGATCAGGCAGTCCGCCGAATGTCCCCGTGTTCGATGGATCAGGCCCGGAGAATGCGGGCGAGAAGCCTAATCCTGAAGCAAGAAATGTTGCAACGCTGGTAGACCATCCGCCGACAATGCGATCGACGGCACCACCGCTGTCGGAGAGAAAACGCTGACCTTTGCCAAAAGGCAGCGCCCAGATCATGTTGGCCGAGACATAGTTCCGGCGCGTCTGGCCGTCGTTGGCCCAGTGGCTCAATACATCATAGGGGTTTTCCGTGTCGAGGTAGTTTGCCAGGCTCTCGGTGTAGGAATAGCTGGCGCTAAAGGTCAAGCCGCCAAGTCTGCGTTTCGCCTCAAGCTGGAGTGCGTTGAATCTCGTGCCGCCGTCAAAGCGAAGCAGATTGGTGTCGAAGAACTGCGGGTATGGCCTTACGCTGCAAGCGGGCGTCGTAGTCGGGCCGCAGGGGTTGGATGCGCCTGGTGTGGAGTTGAACGGAAGCGTGCCTGGCTGCGGCAGGTTCACGTTCACCGAATAGTTCAAGCCTGTGCCGACGGAGCCGAGATAGGAGGCACGAAGCCCGATATGCGCAATCTCTTCCTCATAGCTGAGACTGTATTGATGGATATGACCGTGGCTGACGTCGCGGGGATATCCATAAACGGTCTGGCTTGGCACCGAAGCGCTGGCCGTGCTGGACGGATAGGGGTTGGGGAAGGAAAGCAGCGGCGCCGTTCCGGGGCTCACGACATTCTGGTACGCCTCGCTGATCGAGAATGGACCAGTGGAACCAAGCTGCGGGTTGATGGGCAGGAAGTTATTGAAAGCACCTGTGGTGCCAAAGCGGGAAGTATAGATGCCGTATCCAGCCCGAATGACCGAGTGATCGGTGAGCGCGTAAGCTACGCCAATGCGGGGAACGAAATTGCTCTTGTCCGCGATCGCCTGCACGCTGCCCGGTACTACCGTGATGCTGGATGGATACAGCGGGCTGACCTGCGACAAGGCCTTTGGATCGACGATGATGTTGCCGGTGCTCGGGTCCCAGTTGTACATGAGGTGGCTAGTCGAACTTGGTGTGCCATATAAATCCCAGCGAATGCCATAGGTCAGGGTCAGCTTGTGCGTAATCTTGAACGAGTCTTCGGCATACAGACCATATTCGTTCAGCGTCTGCGACTGGTTTCCCAGCGGATTGACTCGCTGGCTTTCCTGCGGCAGCCCAAGCAGAAAATCGGCGTATGGCTGACCGGTAATGGAGCCGTCGAAGGTGAACGTTCCGTAGTTCGGCACAACGCCGTAGAAGTTACTGTAATGCTGTATATTACCGCCGAAC
The DNA here is from genome assembly GCA_013285705.1 of Acidobacteriota bacterium. Lineage (GTDB taxonomy): Bacteria > Acidobacteriota > Terriglobia > Terriglobales > Acidobacteriaceae > Alloacidobacterium. The sequence continues at coordinate 10,100 of JABDHA010000105.1, read as the reverse complement.
TTCACCGCGTGCTGGCCGATCTGCCAGTCGATGCTGTCATTCACGGTATAGATGTGGTTGTCTGCCTTCACGCCGCCGGAAACATTGCTGAGCGACGTGAGACCGGTAATATCGATCTCAGGAAAGCCCTGCCCGGTCAAATTGCTTGGGTTTGCGCCTTGAAGTCCGATCGACGTCAGCACCTTGCTGCCATCGGGTGGGGTCTGCCCGGCCTCGTTTTGTCCGTCAACGATGTAATCACTCGAATATCCGAAGCGGAAGTTGTTGACCAGGGTCGGGGAGAAGATCTGCGTATCTCCGGCGGCCCACTGCTGATGAGTTCTCGCTCGGGTCCAGATGAGAGCGGGGAGCCCGTTGTTCAGGACGTAGGGAGTCTTGCGCATCAGCCAGCGCACAAATAAAGAATTGCTCTTCGTCAGATTGTGATCGACGCGGACAATCGGCCAATCTCCGCGATAGAGATCACTATTGAAAGGGAAGTGAAATGCATAGTTGTTGACCGGGGTGTTGATATCGACATCCGGAGCAGGCAAATATTGACTCTGAACAGCAGCAGCAACGGAACTGATGCGATTTGCGGGAATGGTATTGTTGGCGAACGGCAGGCCGGTGGAGGGATCGATAATCGTCGTCGAAAATACCCCATTCCGCCATGGGTTTGTCGGAACATTCGCAGTTACAAAGGTTCCTAATGGGATGCGCTGGGCAAACCATCCTCCGTAAAAGAATGTGTGGTCTTTCCAGATAGGTCCTGACGCTTCGAGATCCCATTCGTGCTGGAGATAAGGCGTCTTACTTGTATCGAAATAGCCGCTTGAATTGAAGACGGAATCATAGATACGGTATGTGGCTTTTCCATGAAAGGCATTCTGTCCGCGTTTTGTTACCTGACTGAGCTGAACAGGGACGGGACTCTCCGCTGGCGCATTGAACACTGTCGCGGATACCTGTTCAAAAAAGTTGGCGTTATTGTTCTGTATGCCCTGGAGATCATTTGGAATACCATCGAACGTTTGTGTCTGTTGCTGTTGCTCCTGTCCATCGGCTACTGGAGGATACGTGCCTCCTTGCACGCCGGCCAGCGTAGTCAGCTGGTACCACGTGCTTGGATAGATCGTTACTTGTGGCGATTGATCATGTTGTTTCGCCGTGAACATATCCGAGATGGTGGCGGACTCGGTGGAAATAACCGATGCGCCAGCAGATACCGTTACCTCTTCCACTGCCTGACCAAGAGCTAGCTGCGGATCGAGTCGCCGGATTTGGCCGCTGTCGAGAATGACGTTCTGGGCTACGAACACCTTGAATCCGGTAGCGCCGCAACGCAGTTCATACGTGCCCGGCTTGAGTTCATCGAATTCGAAGTCTCCGCTTGCCTGCGAAGATGCTTTACGCACGGTCTGTCCCGTTGTCGGCTCGAGAAGTGTGATCTCTGCTCCGGCAACCGCAGCGCCCGAGGAATCCGTCACTGTTCCACGCAGGGTTGCGTTGAGGGTTTGAGCGCTCAAGTCGCAGCAGGAGATAAAAATGAGCGAGAAAATACTGACGGCAAGAAGCAAGTTGCGGCGGTTGATCCAAGGAAAACAGCATCGGTCGGATCGTTTGTATCGCGGTGAAAACATATAGAGCCTCCGAAAAGATATAAATCGAAACAAGATTTTTCTATACATTGGTCGAGTAGCCGCAGTATAGTCACACTGGTTTCTTTTCGACAAGCGTTTTATTATTTTTTATTTCGATAATAGTCGATTATTATGGCGGACATGACTTTCCAGCCTGCTGGAACTGTTCGCTGGATTGTCAGAACAGGCGTCATTTTTGGAAAACGGCACCATACAGGGAACGCGTTGAGGAACTCATTCGGAGCTTCAGGGGACTGCAATACACAACGAGACGGCAGTGCTCGGCAACCACGCAACGGCAGAATTCAACATGGATAAAGCTTTATTAATGAAGGTCAATCTCTAAAATGCGGGATGTGCGATGACAGAAAAAATGCAAAGAATACTGGACGATGTTTCACGTCGTGACTTTCTTCGCCTTGGTACGATGAGTGCGGTCGGACTGGGGCTTTCACACTCGGCCATAGGAGAAAATCAGGCTGTGGCAGAGACGAAGGACCAAAAAGCGTCGATGGTCGATGTGCCGTATGAGCGCGTAAATCCGAAGATCGGGATTATCGGCGTGGGCGGACGAGGCACCAGCCTGCTTGGAAATCTGTTGGCAGCGGATGCGCAGGTAGTGGCAATTTGCGATGTTGTACAGGAGAAAGCCGAGCATGCGCAGTCGCTGATTGAGAAAGCCGGACAGAAGTCGCCAACACTCTATACGAAAGGCGATCATGACTTCGAATCACTGGTAGCACGCGAAGACCTGAATTTTGTGTTAATTGCTACTCCGTGGAATTGGCATGTAGAGATGGCAGTTGCCTCGATGAAGCACGGCAAGCACACTGCTGTCGAAGTGCCTGCCGCAACAACAATTGAAGACTGCTGGAAGCTTGTCGATACGTCAGAACAGACCCGCAGGCACTGCACCATGCTTGAGAACTGCTGCTACGGTTATAACGAAACCCTGGTGCTGCGCATGGTGCATGCAGGATTATTTGGTGATTTGCTGTATGGGGAAGGCGCCTACCTACACGATCTACGCGAGGAGCTTTTTTCGAATAAAGGTGAAGGACTGTGGCGACGCACAATAAGCACCGAGCGCGATGGAAACCTGTATCCGACGCATGGGCTGGGTCCGGTAGCAAACTACATGGGTATTCAGCGTGGCGATAGATTCGACTACATCGTATCGATGAGCACGCCGCAGCGTGGGCTTGAGGCCTATCGCAAAGCGCACGTGCCATCATCGGATCCCAAGTGGACGGAGCACTATATTGCCGGCGATATGAACACATCGCTCATCAAGACAGCAAAGGGGTTGACGATCACGGTGAAGCATGATGTTTCAAATCCGCACCCTTATGACCGGATCAATACCATCGCCGGAGCGAAGGGCGTCTTCGCGGATTACCCTCCGCGGATTTATTTCGATGGCCAGGAAGGCGGAGAAAAGTGGGGCAGCATCGATCCATATAAGCAGTACGAGCATCCTCTATGGAAAGAAGAAGGCAGCATCGCACAAAAAGTGGGCGGCCATGGTGGCATGGACTACATCATGCTCTATCGCCTGTTGCAGTGCATGCGCGAAGGACTGGTCCCTGACATGGATGTATACGATGCGGCGACCTGGTCGGCACCCGGACCGCTCAGCCGCCTGTCTGTAGGGCACGGAAGCGCTCCGGAGCCGTTTCCAGATTTCACTCGAGGTCATTGGCAACAGCGTTCAGCCTCTCAGATCGCCACTCAGTCTTAAAGAAGGCCTAGTGGCGAAAGATAGGTATGAGTCAAATGTTGGCTTTCACCGTTACGGTCTCAAGCTAGTTGCTTAACATCCAGGCCAGGGATGGAGAATTGTGACTTGACACAATTCTCCGCCACCCTTCCAGTTCAAACATGCTTTCTCATCCACAAACACTCTGCTGCTCCAAGTAGAAATTCTTGGCAACCAGTATAAAAACTAAAATTGTGCCTTTGGCATCGAGAGCATAAAATTTGTAGGCCAGACCATTTCAAGGAGTCATCACGTGCCTACAACCGAAAATCGCCGCGCGTTAGGCGATGCAGCAGCGCGTCAGCTAGCAAATACAACAAAAACAGCACCACAGCTGGCAGCCATCACACCACGATGGCTAGTGCAATTGCTGTCATGGGTTCCGGTCGAATCGGGAACCTATCGAGTCAACCAGGTGAAGAATGATGCAGACATCGAAGTCGCATGCGGCACTCGCGATGAACGAAAATTGCCCGAGACATTCGTTGACTATGTCGAAAAGCCGCGTGAATACACGCTGAGCGCGATTTCGACGATTGTCGATGTTCATACTCGCATCTCTGATCTTTACAGCCATCCGCATGACCAGATTCGCGAACAGCTGCGTCTTACCGTGGAAAAAGTGAAAGAGCGCCAGGAGAGTGAACTGATTAACAATGCAGACTATGGCTTGCTCCACAATGTAGCCAAGCCGTATCGTGTGGGCACGCGTAAGGCGTCACCTACTCCGGACGATCTGGATGAGTTGTTGGCGCGAGTCTGGAAGGAGCCAGCATTCTTCCTCGCTCACCCCCGTGCCATTGCCGCATTCGGACGAGAATGTACGCGGCGTGGCGTGCCTCCTCCGACGGTAACTCTCTTCGGTTCGCAGTTTCTTACATGGCGTGGAGTACCGCTCGTTCCCAGTGACAAGCTCGCTATCGATGATGGCGGAAAGACAAATATTCTTCTGCTGCGCACTGGGGAGAAGCGGCAAGGTGTGATTGGACTCTTTCAGCCGGGCCTGCCGGGCGAGCAGACGCCGGGGCTCTCAGTTCGTTTCATGGGCATTGATCGCAATTCGATTGCTTCGTATCTCATCTCCTTATACTGCTCAGCGGCAGTGCTCACAGAAGATGCGTTAGGCGTGCTCGAAAATGTCGAGGTCAATCACTACCATGACTACAAATGATCGTAGCGGAGAGACATGGTCCTTCGACGAGGCAGTGCAGCCGAGCGCTGTGAGCGAACAAGGTACTCGTGCGGCATATCTGCCGGACGTAGCCACACTCACGCAGATGGCGAATGAGTTTTTCAAGGCCCTGCCGCTGCAGGGGGCATCTCCGGTCCAGACGCCAGTAGCCCAGCCGCGCGATGTTCCTTCTTTTGAGACGCGACTCCCTCAGTTCGGCGCGCCCGCTCCGGGTCTGCCAGCGATACCTTCTGCGAACGCATTACCCAACGAGGCTGATTTGCAGAAGGCGATCAGTGGTGCGGCCCCATCGGGTCTTCCCGAGGAGTTTTCGCTGGCGTCCCTTGCTGTTTTACCTGTTATCGAGATTCCGAAGGTGCTCGATGCATCGAGCCGCTTTGCCTTCTCGCCTGAACAGGCCCAATCACCATTTTCCATTCCGTTGCCCCCGTTCGAGCTGAAGTTTCCTTCCTTCGAAGCAGGGCTACCCTCAATTTCTTCGCTGGCGGAGTTACCCACTGCTGAAGTAGCCCATACTGCCCAGCCCTCGTTTTACTTCCTGGAAAATGCGGTTCTTCCTCCAGCAAGCAGCCCGAATTTGCCACAGAATGGCATCCAATCCACCCCAACCCAGCCTCTGGATTTGAGGTTGCCACGCCAGCAGTTCGACGTTGCTTCTGTCCGCCGCGACTTTCCTATCCTGAATGAGCGTGTGAATGGGCATCCGCTCATCTGGCTCGATAACGCGGCCACTACACAGAAGCCGCAGAGTGTAATCGATCGCATTTCATACTTTTACGAGCACGAGAACTCAAACATTCACCGCGCGGCACACGAATTGGCTGCGCGTGCCACCGATGCTTATGAAGATGCTCGTCAGAAGGTAGCGGGCTTCATAAATGCAACGTCAACGAAGGAGATTGTCTTTGCTCGCGGCGCGACCGAGGCGATCAATCTTGTCGCCAAGAGCTGGGGCAATCGTCACATCCAGAAAGAGGACGAAATCGTCCTTACGTGGATTGAACACCACGCGAACATCGTTCCGTGGCAGATGCTGGCGGCAGAAAAGGGAGCGCGCCTGCGTATAGCTCCAGTAGATGATGACGGTCAAATTCTGCTCGACGAATTTGAGAAGCTGCTGAATCCGAAAACTCGGCTCGTTTCCATCACACAGGTTTCGAACGCATTAGGGACGATTACGCCCGTGCACAAAATGGTGCAGATGGCGCATCGTTATGGTGCACGCGCCCTGGTTGATGGAGCCCAGGCAGTTTCTCACATGCGCATCGATGTGCAATCGATCGATTGCGACTTTTATGTCTTTTCCGGACACAAGGTCTTTGCTCCGACAGGCATAGGCGTCCTTTACGGCAAGCCGGATGCACTTGCGGATTCACCGCCATGGCAGGGCGGTGGGAACATGATTGTCGATGTCACGTTTGAAAAAACGGTGTATCAGCCTCCACCGGGACGGTTCGAAGCAGGGACGGGAAGCATTGCTGATGCGGTCGGACTCGGCGCAGCAATCGACTACCTCGAACAGATTGGCATGGAAAACATCGCGCGGCATGAGCACGATCTGCTCATCTATGCGACGAAATTGCTTCTTACGATTCCAGGTCTTCGCATCATCGGTACGGCAAAGGAGAAGGCGGGTGTGCTTTCTTTTGTGCTGGACGGATTCAAAACGGAAGAAGTGGGTGCCGCGCTCAACCGGGAAGGGATCGCTGTTCGATCGGGGCATCATTGTGCTCAGCCTACTCTGCGACGCTTTGGAGTCGAAAGCACGGTGCGGCCATCGCTTGCGCTTTACAACAATTACGAAGACATCGACGCTATGATTGCAGCGTTGCGTCGATTGAGGCAGACTCGGCCATGATTTTGACCGGATGCACTGGCTCACAGCTGCATCCGGTCATTACCTGCTACTCAGCAATGCACAGGTAGTCTCCAAAGTCAGTCTCTTTGTACCGCATAGTCTCAGAGGCGACGATGCGGTAGCCATAACCGCTCAACATCGCAAACAGATCCTCTATCTTCTGGCCCTCCGGAAGCCACGACGGATGAGTCGCAATGATGAGTGTCGGATGGCTCTCTGCTAGAAGGCGTCTGGCTCCTTCACATACCCACAGCTCCGCACCCTCAGTATCGATTTTGATCATGGCCGGTGTAAGACCCGTCTGCTGCGAGTAAGAGTCCAGCGTAATGGCTTCCACTTGGATCACAGAGTTGCCTCGCGGATCACTCTTTACCTCGTCAAGCTCAATCAATGAGTTCATTACCGCGTCGCCACTTCCTACCACGATGAACGGCGTTGCCGCTGCGTCTACCCTGGTAACCGCTTTGGGCACGATCTCCATCTGCGTCAGACGGTTCATTCGCTTGTGGTAGCGCAAAAAATCAACCGATGAAGGCGACGGCTCGAAAGCCACCACTCTGCCACTGCGTCCCGTCCGGCGCGCGGCAACCATCGACATCCACCCGTGGTGTGCCCCCACATCAAAAAAGATATCGCCAGGCTTCAGATACTCGGTAATCCAACGCAGAACACTTTCCCCCCACACCACCCGATCCCATAGCCGGAGATGGGTCAAGACCGGCCTTCCCCAAAGCATCTTTGGGAATGGTAGTTCTGCCCGCCTAACGCCACCCTTGAGCAGGTGATGAAGGCCTGGGGTATATCTTTTGAGAGCTGAATTTACCGCAGCGAACATCTCGCAACTCGTTCCCACGCCACCCTCTAGCCGGGGAGGCACATTGCGGTCCATTGTGCTATATCCAAAAAAGAAAGTTGTTTGCAAAATGTAAAAAGAAACGTTTGTGAAATGTCGTGATAGGGTGTCAGCAGCGAATATGCTCGGTCAAATGTGGATGTTGAGGGTTGATCTTGTGGTTCGTAGTGGAAAATTGTACACCCTCGGAATGTTAGCTCTGGCGTTCTTTGGTTATACTCTGGCGGTGCTTTGCGGCTTGCAGGCTCCGATAGTCTACGCGCAACAGACGGCATCGGGCTCGGTCTCAGTGGTCCAACCCGGCGCGCCAGGAACTCCAAGCAGGAAGCTCCCACCTTCTACATCTGCGGTGGTACCGCAACGTTCGCAGGCTGATATTGATTTCATGCAGGGCATGATCATGCATCATGCGCAGGCAGTGGAAATGACCGCGCTGATCACGTCACATACGGAGAACAAAGATATCCGCGCTCTCGGTGCTCGTATCAGCCTTTCGCAATCGGACGAGATCAAATTCATGAAACGGTGGCTCGCCGCTCGCGGAGAACCAATATCGATGTCGATGCCTGGAATGCCTGATATGAAGAAAGATGGCGAACCGATGCGTATGCCGGGAATGCTGACACCAGAACAGATGGACGCATTGAGACAGGCCAGGGGTACCGAGTTTGACCGGAAGTTTTTAACGGGAATGATTCAGCACCACAACGGAGCGTTGATTATGGTGAAGGATTTATTCGATATCCCAGGTGCTGGCCAGGACGCCGAACTGTTCGACTTTGCGACCGACGCAGACAATACACAGCGGGCTGAAATCAAGATTATGGAAAACATGTTAGAGGAGAAACGATGAACCGTACGCGGGCGCTTGCTTTTCGATTGGCTGGTGTCGCTTTTGCCGTGGCCGTAATGTATTCCAGTGTCGATGGACTAAAGGCGCAGACGCCGCCTGCTCGGGCTGCGAAACCTGCCCCAGCGGCACAAGCAGAAGAAGACCCGTTCGCACCACAACCGCCTACGCCGCTGCCACCGGGAATGACTGGCTCAACAACGAACGATCCGCGCGTGGGTCTGAAGCCCGGGCTTTACGATGCTGGCGAGGCCGCAATGGGTATGGAACACATTGCCTTCCTGAAAAAAGCCGACGCGTTCCAGTTGCCGTCCACACAACCAGACGATCCAGCCGTTCAGAAGACCTTGGGTATCCTCGGTATAAGTAACATCGCCAAAATTCCGAAACCCATGCGGCTCGTCATTGCGCAGCTTGCATTTGCGAATTCAGATTTTGCTTTTCAGGGAACGCATCTGTTCCAGGGCAACTTCTATGGCGTGAACTTCTACGACATTTCGAACCCGGCGAAAATATCACTGATTACCTCTCTAGTCTGCCCAGGTGGACAAGGTGATGTCTCGGTATATAAAAATCTGCTGTTTATGTCGGTGGAGATGCCGAACGGTCGCCTCGACTGCGGAACGCAAGGGTTCCCACCGCTGCCTCCGCCAGAGCCCGGACATGAAAAAGAACACCGGCTACCGACCGCGAGCCCAGAGCGTTTTCGCGGTGTGAGAATTTTCGATATTTCGGATATCAGAAACCCGAAGCAGGTAGCGGCGGTGCAAACCTGCCGCGGCTCACACACGCATACGCTAGTCGTAGATCCTAACGATAAAGACAATGTCTACATCTACGTCTCAGGAACATCGTTTGTGCGGCAACCGGAGGAGCTGGCCGGCTGCTCGGGAGAGGCTCCGGATAAAAACCCGAACACCTCTCTTTTCCGTATCGACGTGATCAAGGTCCCGCTCACGGCACCGGAGCAAGCGAAGGTCGTTTCAAGTCCCCGCGTATTCATTGATCCGCGAACGGGTGCTCTAAACGGACTAAACAATGGCGGAAGTCATGACAAGGGCGCAGAAAAGCCTGCTGACACCAACCAATGCCATGACATCACGGTGTATTCGGCTATCGGCCTCGCCGCCGGTGCATGTTCGGGAAACGGCATTCTGCTCGACATCAAAGATCCTGTGCATCCAAAACGTGTGGATGCGGTGAACGACCCGAACTATTCCTATTGGCACTCCGCCTCATTCTCGAACGACGGAACCAAGGTAGTCTTCACGGATGAGTGGGGCGGCGGACTGCAGCCGCGCTGCCGCCCAACAGATCCTAACAAGTGGGGAGCGGACGCGATCTTCAATCTGAAAGATGACAAGCTTTCGCTTGCAAGCTATTACAAGATGCCAGCTGCCCAGTCCGAAACGGAAAATTGTGTGGCCCACAACGGATCGCTCGTCCCAATCCCCGGACGCGATATCGAAGTTCAGGCCTGGTATCAAGGCGGCATTTCGGTGATGGACTTCACGGACACGACGCATCCGTACGAGATCGCTTACTTCGATCGCGGACCCATCGACGCCAAGACAGTCATTCTGGGCGGAGACTGGTCTGCATATTGGTATAACGGCTATATCTATGGGTCGGAGATTGCCCGTGGCCTCGACGTGTTCAAGCTGGTGCCAAGCAAATTTCTGACGCAGAACGAAATCGATGCGGCAAACCTGGTTCAGTTCAGCGAGCTCAACGTGCAGAACCAGCCAAAAATTACATGGCCCTCTCAACTGATCGTTGCACGAGCTTACCTGGATCAGTTGGGGCGCTCGCAGGCACTGCCTCCGAAGCGAATCGCAACTCTCAACAATGCGATCGCACGTGCGCAGACATCGCATCTTGGCAAGAAAGACCTGGCAAAGCTCCATGGAATGGCAGCATCTGTGGAGACAGAGGCGTCAACCGCCAAAAACATTTCAGACGCCAA
>JABDHA010000104.1 GCA_013285705.1 Acidobacteriota bacterium | reverse complement strand
AGCTACACCGGGAATGTAGTTTTCGGAAATGTAGCGGCAAGCCGGAAATTGGCAAGCCAGCTCAATGACGCTCGCGGCTCGCAAGCCGACCCGGAAAACACGGTCAACGCAGGCGCGTTGTTCGCAATGGGCATGATCGATGAGCTGAATCATGCGCTGGTCGCCCGCTATCGCAAGGAAATTGACCCGTCTGTTCTCTCTGAGGCGATCCGTTGGTTCGCAGCAAAGGTAGAGCCGGCCAACATGGAACGGCTGCTGCTCGCTTTCGCCGACCAGTTTCCGAACGTATCCGTCTATCGAGGCGAGCAGACCGCAGCCGAATGGCTGAAAGGCACAACCGAAGGACTGCCAAATCGCGAAGCAGCCCTCGAAGAGCTTATGTTGCTGTGGCTGGCGAATCTCAATCCCGCATTCACGCCATTCCGCGAACTGTTTGAGGACAAGGAGCTGCAACGACAGACGCTCTACAAGGACGTGACCGCCGCTCTTCCCGACTACCTTGTCACGCGGCCACCCGTTGCGCCGGAGGTAGGAAACCTATTCGATGCCCTGCGTGCGCCGATGCTCGCCTCGCCGGATTCGCTCACCGGTCAGCTCGACTTCATCCGCGTGCACTGGTCGAAGTATCTGGGTGAGGATCTGCGCCGCGTTCTGCTGGCAATTGACGTTCTCCGCGAAGAAGACCTGGCCATCTGGATGCGTTTCCATCCACCGGGACCGGATTGGTACCGGCACGGCGCGCCAACCTGGGGCAACGCAGGCTTCATCGGCGACGAGTTTGTCGGCTTCGATGAGGATTTCGTCGGCCCGGGCGGAGTCGGGCATCGCCGCTACGCCGCCGACTATCAGGCGCCTCTGAACGAGTACGAAGCCTTCAGTGCCGATCAGGCCTGGATGCCGAACGTAGTGCTGATCGCGAAGAGCACCTATGTATGGCTGGAGCAGCTGTCGAAGAAGTACGGACGGCATATCCATCGCCTGGATCACATTCCCGACGAGGAACTGAAGCTGCTGGCGGACAGAGGCATTACCGGACTCTGGCTCATCGGCCTCTGGGAGCGAAGCATCGCGTCACGGACGATCAAGCGACTGCGCGGCCACGGCGATGCTGTGGCGTCTGCGTACTCGTTGAAGGAATATCACATCGCCGAAGACCTCGGCGGAGCAGCGGCCTACGAAAACCTGCGGGATCGCGCTGCCTCTTTCCGCCTCAGGCTCGCCAGCGACATGGTGCCGAACCACATGGGCATCGACTCGGAGTGGGTCATCGACCACCCCGACTGGTTTATCTACCGTTGGGAGAGCCCATTCCCCGTATACAGTTTTACCGGCCCCGACCTTTCAACCGACAGCCGAGTCGAGATCAAGATCGAAGATCACTACTACGACCAGACGGACGCCGCTGTAGTCTTCCGCCTGCGCCATCACGGCGATGGGACAACGCGCTATGTCTACCACGGTAACGATGGAACGACATTTGCATGGAACGACACGGCCCAGCTTGACTACTCCAAAGCCGAGGTACGCGAGCACGTCATCCAGACAATTCTGCACGTCGCCCGGCAGTTCCCGATCATCCGTTTCGACGCCGCCATGGTGCTGGCCAAACGCCATGTCCAGCGGCTCTGGTTCCCCTTGCCGGGTGCCGGTGGATCCATCCCGTCGCGCGCCGAAAATGCCATGTCGCAGGAAGAATTCGATGCTCTGATGCCGCATGAATTCTGGCGCGAGGTTGTGGATCGTGTAGCGGCAGAAGTTCCCGGGACGCTTCTGTTAGCAGAGGCATTCTGGCTGCTCGAAGGGTATTTCGTTCGCACCCTAGGTATGCATCGCGTCTATAACAGCGCCTTCATGAACATGCTGCGCGATGAAGAGAATGCCAAATACCGCTCATATTTGAAGAAGACGATTGAGTTCGATCCGGACATCCTGAAGCGCTACGTCAACTTTATGAGCAATCCTGACGAGCGCACAGCCATCGATCAGTTCGGGACCGGAGACAAGTATTTCGGCGTCTGCACGCTGCTCGCAACGCTGCCCGGCCTGCCTATGTTCGGCCACGGACAGATTGAGGGCTTCACCGAGCGCTATGGCATGGAGTTCAAGCGGGCGCGCATGGACGAACACGCGAACGAGGGCCTGATCGCGCGCCATCAGCATGACATCGCTCCTCTTTTGAAGAACCGCCAACTCTTTGCCGAAAGCACCAGCTTTGTGCTGTATGACTTCTGGACGGAGCATGGAACGGTCGATGAGAATGTTTTCGCGTATTCAAACCGCTTGCACAATCAGCGCGCGGTCATTCTCTACAACAACCGATACGGGAGCACGCGAGGTACAATCCACGTCTCGGCGGCTTCTATGGAAAAGGCAAGCGGCGCTCTGCAGCAAAGGAGCCTGACGGATGGGCTCGCATTGCCGGTAGAGGATTCGATCGTCATTGCGTATCGTGACATCGCGCGAGGACTCGAATATCTTCGCCGCGCTACGGATTTCCATCACCACGGCCTAAGCCTCGAACTGCGCGGCTTTCAATATGTGGTTTTGCTCGACTGGCGTGAGCTTCGGCCGTCCGCGGAATATCCCTGGGATGCGCTCTGCGACGGTCTGCACGGAGAAGGCGTCCACAGTGTCGATGAGGCGCTTACAAAGCTGCGTTTGCGTCCCTTGCATGAAGCTCTGCATCAGGCAATCAGCGTCGGCAACGTTCATCTCTTTACGGAAATCGCTGCTGAATTAGCGGCGAAACATCTCAGCAGAACCATGAAGAAGCCAGTTGCTGTCGCAAAGAAGGCAACAGCAGACGGAATCAGCTCCAGCGAAAAAACTTTTAAAGAGCAAGCATCTGAAATCGTCGTGTCCAATCTAAGCCGCGCGGTCGTCGATCCCCGACTGCAGACGTTTGTGGAGAAAAGCTATCTCTGCTTTGAGCGCGCGCTCGAACATCTTCCCGCCGAAGATAGAGATCGGATGGAAAGCCATGCTGCCTCGCAAGCGGATGGCGTAAAGACCGATGTCTCCAGAGGTATGACAGGCGCAGATCATGGCGACCCGGCCAATGCGAACGATCATTACAGGAAGACATGTGAAGCGATAACTGCGGCTGCCCTGCAACTGCCCCGTTTGGAGCAGGCTTTCTCTACTGCATGGCCGGCCGCAGTTCGCTATATGCTGCCAGGCAACGAACCAGGAACATCATCGGAACAAGCCTGGGGACCGGTTCTGGCGTGGATTGTATTGCGCAGCTTTCCAACGCAGGACAATTGGGCCGAGCTATACGACAAGTTGCATATGAGATCGGGTCTCGCGGAAATCTTCTCATCCATGGGAATGGAGGGTGAAGATACGTGGCAAGCGGCGGCACGGGTGCGGGTCCTGCTGGTTCACGCAGGCGTGTCTCCTGAATTGCCCACCGAGCCGTTGATGCATTCCGAAGCGTTCTGGGCCGATCCGGACGTTCGATGGCTCACAGGCGTCAATATCTCTTCTGACAAAACCTACTTCAACAAAGAACAGTTCGAAGAGATGCTTAGCTGGGTTCAGCTGCCTGCGCTCATTGAGATCGCGCAACAGGATGCAGACCCGTCGCATACACTCAGTCGGGTCGAAGCCGCAATCTCGAAAGCTTGCCTCGCAGCAGGAACGGCAGGATATAACCTGGATGCATATCTGAGATTATTGAGCAGCGACGGCGTTAAAAAACCGACCGCAAGCACCGCTAAAGTCTGATTGTTTGGGGGCACGTTTTCAGCCGTGCCTCCAAACAAGGTTCCTTTTTAACGTACCTTCCATTTCATTGAAAGTGTGGCCAGCTTTTCATTGATCGTGGCCTGCGGTTTTGGCGCGGGTGTGTTGGGTTTTGGCACAGGGCGTGCCGCAGGTTCCATCAATGCCTTCATCGACAACGCAATTCGTTTGGTCTTTGTATCGACGCTCAAAACCTTCACTTTGACAATCTGCCCTGTCTTCACTGCCTCGGATGGTTCCTTGATGAAGCGGTTCGATAGCTCACTGATATGGACGAGACCGTCCTGATGTACTCCGATATCGACAAACGCGCCGAACTTCGTCACATTCGTTACCACGCCTTCCAGCACCATCCCTACTTGTACATCTGAGATTTCGCGTACGTGCTCGTGAAAGCTGGGAGCGACAAATGTATCGCGTGGGTCGCGGCCTGGCTTGCGTAACTCCTCCAGAATGTCGTTCAGTGTGTAAGCGCCTGCGGACAGCTGATTGCGGTCAACCTTTTCCAGCAAATGCGGACTGCGGATGATCTCGTCCACTGGCGTTTGTAGCGATTGTGCAATCTGTTCCACCACGGGATACGACTCGGGATGCACTGCTGTCATGTCCAGAGGGTTATCGCCGTTGCGGATGCGCAGAAAGCCCGCGGCCTGTTCAAAACTTTTCGGGCCAATGCCGGAAACCTCCAGGACCTGCTTCCGTGAACGAAACCGGCCCTTTTCATTGCGATAGTTCACAATATTGAGCGCGGTGCGTTCCGTAATGCCGGCAACATAGAGCAGCAGAGTCCATGAAGAGGTGTTGAGGTCTACGCCGACGCGGTTCACGCAACTTTCGATGACGGTTTCGAGCGACTCTTGCAGCTGGCGCTGGTCAACATCATGCTGGTACTGGCCTACTCCAATCGATTTCGGATCGACTTTCACCAGTTCCGAGAGCGGGTCCTGCAGGCGGCGTGCAATAGAAATGGCGCCGCGCACGGTCAGATCAAGATCGGGAAACTCCTGCCGCGCAATGTCCGAGGCAGAATAGACGCTTGCGCCCGACTCGCTCACGGTGACGGAGAAAATGTCCTGGATGTTCTTCTCGCGTAGAAAGTCGCGGACAAAGGCATCCGTTTCGCGGGATGCGGTACCGTTGCCGATCGCGATGGCGCGGACAGCGTGCTGCTGCAGCAGCGCTTCGATCTTCTTCGATGCCTCGACAACACCGTTCTTCGAGGTATGCGGATAAATCACGTCGTGGGCCAGAAGCTTCCCCGTTTCATCGACGACAGCAATCTTGCAGCCTGTGCGCAGGCCCGGATCAATGCCAAGAACGGAGATTGGCCCTGCTGGTGCAGCCAGCAGCAGGTTGTAGAGATTATCGCGAAAGACCTGAATCGCCTCTGTATCCGAACGCTTTTTCAACTCAAAGCGAATCTCCGCCTGGATGGATGAATTCAGCAGACGCTGCCACGAGTCTTCGATGGCAAGCTCGAGCTGGCGCGTCCAATCGCCGGATTGGCGCAAAACATGCCGCCTGATGACCGCAAGTGGCCGCTGCGGTTCGAGCTCGATCAGGAAGTAGAGTATATTTTCGCCCTCGCCGCGACGAATGGCCAGCATGCGATGCGACGGGATCGTTTTAACCGGCTCCTTGTACTCGTAATACATCTTGAATTTTTCCTGCTCATCGACCGCATCCATCACCTTGCGGCTGATGACGATGCCTTCATCGAACATAAGCTGGCGTAACGCTTTGCGCAGGTCGGCATCTTCGCTGATCCATTCGGCAACGATGTGTCGTGCGCCTTCCAATGCTTCTTCTATTGTGGCGACGCCGACTTCGGCATTCACAAAGCTGGTGACGAAACGCTCCAGTGGCTCTACGGCGGCCTGCTGCGACCACAAATAGAGTGCGAGTGGCTCCAGCCCTTTTTCGCGAGCCATCGTTGCTTTGGTACGCCGTTTGGGCTTGTAGGGCAGATAGAGATCTTCGAGCTCGCTCTTGTCGAGAGTGGCTTCGATCCGTAATTTGAGTTCGTCGGTGAGCTTGCCCTGTTCCGCGATAGAGGACAGGATGGTCGCGCGACGCTCCACCAGGTCGCGGAAGTAGGCCAGCTTCTCTTCGATGTCGCGGATCTGAACCTCATCCAGATTGCCGGTCGCCTCTTTACGGTAACGCGCAATGAACGGAACGGTTCCTCCATCATCCAGCAACTCGATCACAGCGATCAGGCCGCGCATCGGGAGATTAAGAGTTTGCGCTATATGAAGAAGAATTTCAGAAGGGAGAGATTTAGAGTCAGTCATGAAGATTCTTTGTTCATGGTAAATGCGATCGATGAGGAAATTTCGGTCCCGAGATACGATGCATGGTTCCGCGATTCCAAAGCCCTTACAGATCGGGTCTCAACGGGAACCCTACTTGTACGGCTAGCCAGATACTGCTGTAGACTTTTTCCGTTTCTTTCGCGCGAGTTCGAGAAAAGAACGCAGTACTGGGCTCTCATGCTGCGGACACCAGGCGATCACCAGATCTGCGTACGCTGCCCTGTCGGCCAGAGGAATGAATACCAATTCCTCACTGCCAAGTGCTCGCGATCCTCGGGGAAGAATCGCCACGCCCTCTCCAGCTTCTACAAGGGCGATCACGCCAGGTCCGACGGTTGCTGTCGCTCCAATTCGTGGGGAAAACCCTGCCTCAGTGCAGAGGGTAATCACCTTATCGAATACCGCAGGTGAATATTTTCTGTCATTCAGGACGAATGGCTCGTCGGCAAGTTCGCGTATGAAGAGACTGCGTTTCTTTGCCAGACGATGGCTCTTGAGCAGGACCGCACAGATCGGTTCCGTCTGGAAATGCTCAGAGCGAAGAACAGCTGCGTCGACGGGCTGCACCGGACGGGTAAACCCGATGTCGATCACCCCGCTTTGCAATGCGCGGTGTTGCATACCCGGTGCCATCTCTACCAAGGAGACCTGGACATTCTTAAATCGATGACGAAACTCCTTAATAAGGCCCGGAAAGAATGTTCCAGTGCCGCCGACGAAAAATCCGATAGTCAGTGTGCCGATCTCTCCGCGAAGCGACTTCTGCACATTTGAGATTGCCTTGTCGGCGGAAGCAAGAACGGCATGCGCATCCTCAAGAAATTGCTCCCCGTGGTCGGTCAGACGAATCCGCCGGTTCTTTCGGTCGAACAGCGCTACACCTAATTCCCCCTCAAGATCACGAATCTGCTCGCTGATCGCAGACTGTGCGACGTGAAGAAATAACGCGGCCTTTGCAAAACCGCCATTCTCCGCTACGGCAATAAAGTAACGCAGGTGTCTTAGTTCCACGCATTTGGATTCTACTTGAAATTTCTATCGGTTATTCCGATAGCCATCCACGGAATAAAGAGCGAATCCACCATATTAAATGCGAATCAATGTAAGGGTAGCGGTTTTTCCGATGGTTTGCATCGACGGCCTTTCGGAAGGAGGCCTTTTCGCTTGTGGATCGTTAAATTAGCGCTGGATCGCCCCTATACCTTTATCATCCTGGCTCTGCTGATCATGATCATGAGCCCAGTGGTGATCTTGCGCACGCCAACCGACATCTTTCCTAACATTAATATCCCGGTCGTGGCAGTCGCCTGGCAGTATACGGGCTTGGATCCAGAAGAGATGGAAGGACGGCTTACCACTCCGTATGAAAAGGTCCTCACCACTCTTGTAGACAATATCGAGCATACGGAATCGACTACCTACAACGGCGTCTCGGTCGTCAAAGTCTTTCTGCAGCCCGGCGCCAGCCTCGATACGGCAAACGCACAGGTCACAGCTGCTTCGCAGTTTGTACTGCGCCAGCTTCCGCCTGGCACGCTACCGCCTGAGATCATCAATTTCAGCGCATCGAGTGTCCCTATTCTTCAATTGGGGATTTCCGGTAAGGGGCTCGACGAGCAGCAGCTTGCTGATTTAAGCGTCAACTTTGTTCGTCCTCAGTTGGTGACCGTGCCTGGCGCCGTGCTTCCCACACCCTATGGCGGTAAGCAGCCGCAGATCAGCGTCAGCATGGATCAGGCAAAGATGCAGTCAAAGGGTGTCTCGCCGGGCGACATTCTTGCCGCAATGAACGCGCAAAACGTAGTCATGCCTTCAGGGACGGCGAAGATTGGAGTGGACGAGTATGACATCCGCACCAATGCGGCCCCTCGTACGATCGACGGGCTGAGCATGATGCCGATTAAGCAGGTGAACGGCGCGATTGTTTATCTTCGCGATGTCGCTACCGTCAGCAGTGGCGCCGCATTTCAAACAAATATCGTACGGCAGGACGGTCACCGTGGCGTCCTAATCAGCGTGCTCAAAGCCGGTAACGCATCGACGTTGAGCGTTGTGCAGGGCATCCTGCATATGCTTCCGCGCGTAGCACAGACCGTTCCTCCAAACCTGAAGATGACACCCCTGGGCGATCAGAGCGTCTTCGTGCGCGCAGCCGTTTCCGGCGTGATTCGTGAAGCTGTGATTGCCGCCGCTCTTACCGGCCTGATGATTCTGCTTTTTCTAGGCAGCTGGCGCTCTACGCTCATCATCGCCGTTTCCATTCCTCTCTCGATTCTCTCCTCGGTCATTATCCTGAGTTTGATCGGCGAAACCATCAATACGATGACGCTGGGCGGTCTTGCGCTCGCTGTCGGCATCCTGGTCGATGATGCGACGGTTACGATTGAGAACATCGAGCGTTTTCTCGAAAACGGTTATGAGCTGCGTGAGGCGATTCTCGATGGGGCTGCTCAGATCGCAGTGCCGGCGCTCGTCTCCACGCTTTGCATTTGTATTGTCTTTCTGCCTATGTTCTTTCTCCAAGGCGTGGCGCGTTATCTCTTCGCGCCGCTGGCGGAGGCGGTCATGTTTGCCATGATCGCCTCCTATGTTCTATCGCGCACGCTCGTGCCAACTCTCGCCATGTACCTGCTCCGCGCCAAAGAGCATGGTCCAACGCGCAACCCTTTCGTACGCTTCCAGCGTGGATTTGAACGCAGTTTCGAGCGTGTACGCGCTGCTTATCAAGTCCTGCTTACACGGCTCGTTTTCTCGCGCAAAGTTTTTGTGCCGGGCTTTCTGCTCGTTTGCCTCACTGCTTTTCTATTACTGCCGTTTCTTGGTCAAGACTTCTTCCCTAATACAGACTCAGGCGAATTTATTCTTCATGTCCGCGGGAAAACGGGAATGCGCATTGAGGAGACTGCCCGCCTGGCAGATCTGGTCGAGACCTCAATTCGGAGCAAGATTCCCGGCAGCGAACTCAACAATATCCTGGACAATCTTGGCCTTCCCTACAGTCCGATGAACACCATGCACAGCACCTCCGGCATCATCGGTGCATCGGATGGCGACATCATGGTTACATTGAATGAAAACCATCATCCGACGGCGGACTATATTCGCGAGCTGCGCAAGAAACTCCCGCGCGAATTTCCTGGAACGCTTTTTTATTTCCTGCCCGCCGACATTACGACACAGATTCTCAATTTCGGTTTGCCTGCTCCGATCGACATACAACTCCAGAGCAACGATGTAGCTGCGAGCACCAAGGAAGCGACCGCGCTTCTCCAGCAATTACGGCAGGTACCGGGCCTGACTGATCTCCGCATTGAGCAGCCGCTGGACTATCCGACTCTGAATGTAGATCTGGATCGCACAAAAGCGCAGCAGGGCGGCTATACGACCCTGGATGTGGCGCAGAGCATGTTGAACAGTCTCAGCGGCAGCTTCCAGATCACACCTATGTTCTATCTGAACTACAAGAACGGCGTGAACTACAATCTGGTCGCGCAGACTCCGCAATACCGCATGGATACATTGCAGGATCTTCAGAACATTCCAGTTAACTCCACTCTCGCTGGATCGGTTCCTCACGCGACGCCGGAAGTGCTGGGCGATCTGACGTCCATCGAGCGCGGGCAGGAGATGGCCATTGTCTCGCACTACAATATCCGTCGCGTCGTCGACATTTATGGCGCAGTGCAGGATCGAGATTTAGGTGCTGTCGCGAAGAACGTTGAAGCGATTGTTCATCAACATGAGAAGACGCTGCCACGCGGCATGTTTATTTCCTTGCGTGGCCAGGTGCAAACCATGCGCAGCTCATACGTCTCGCTTCTTGGCGGCCTGGTTTTTGCGATTGTGCTGGTCTACATGCTCATCGTAGTGAACTTTCAATCATGGCTTGATCCGTTCATCATCATCACGGCGCTTCCCGCAGCGCTGGCCGGCATCGTCATCTTCCTTTTCCTGACACACACGTCTCTCAGCGTCCCCGCATTGATGGGCGCGATCATGTGTATGGGCGTCGCCACAGCCAACAGCATTCTTGTTGTGTCTTTCGCAAAGATCCGTCTGGCGGAACACGGCGATCCGATTCTGGCGGCAATCGAGGCAGGGGCCACGCGGTTCCGTCCTGTCTGCATGACGGCACTCGCGATGATCATCGGCATGGTGCCAATGGCTTTGGGACTCGGCGATGGCGGCGAGCAAAATGCACCACTAGGACGCGCTGTCATCGGTGGCTTGCTCTGCGCAACTGTGGCCACACTTGTCTTCGTGCCTGCTGTCTTCGGGATGCTTCACGGATCGAAAAAAGAGGACGCTACCTTAGCGCAGCAGGAAGGCGCGCAACGGCCACAGCACGCATAGATGCTGCGAGCGTTTTCTGCACTGACTTCAGATGAGCAAAAGAAGAAATACATAGAGGGCGAGGGACGATGCAACACACAGACGAAATGCATGATGAAGGAATGAGAGACGCACGAGAGAGCGAACTCTTCGAGGAGAAGGACCAGTCTGCGCATAAAGACCACTCTGCACCTTCGGTTGTACTCGATCCGAACAGCAAGCTGGGGCGCGGTCCTATCATCGGTGCCATCGTCGTGGCGCTTTTGCTCGGCGGTCTCGTCGTCACTGGCATTCATTCACGTGTCCACGCAGAAGAAAAGCTGACGTCGAGCACTAAGCAGGACGCTATTCTCTCCGTTGCGGTAACCACCCCCAGTCGTGGCGCAAACGCACTCGAGATTACACTGCCTGCGAATACCCAGGCCTTCATCGACACACCAATCTACGCGCGCACCAATGGGTACTTGAAGCACTGGTATGCCGACATCGGCACACACGTGCACCAAGGACAGGTATTGGCCGAAATTGAAACTCCGGAACTCGATCAGCAGGTTCAGCAGGCACAATCCGATCTGGCGACCGCGCAGGCAAACCAGCAGATCGCGCAGATTACCGCAGAGCGCTGGAAGAAGCTGCTCGCGAAAAATGCTGTCTCCAAGCAGGAAGCGGACCAGGCAACAAGCGACTTCAGCGCGCGGCAGTCTGCGCTGTCCTCGGCGGAGGCCAATGTACGGCGTCTGCAGCAATTGCAAGGCTTTGAGAGGGTCTACGCCCCGTTCGATGGCGTTATCACGGCCCGTAATGTCGACATTGGATCACTGATTCAGGCAGGCGACAGCAATTCACCGAGAGCAGAACTGTTTCACATGGCTTCGACGGATAAGCTACGTCTCTTCGTTCCTGTACCCGAGGTTTATGCCAATGCTGTGCACAACGGCGACCATATCGTGGTGACGTCCGATGCTGCTCCTAATGAGAAATTCACCGGAACCATCGTCCGCAATTCCGACGCAATCGATATTTCCAGCCGGACATTGAACGTGGAGGTGGATGTTCTTAACCAGAACCATAAGCTGCTGCCAGGCCAGTATGCCTTCGTCCATCTTCCCCTTCCATCTTCGAATGCATCGATGACATTGCCTTCCAACGTTTTGCTCTTCCGTGCGGAAGGGCTGCGTGTTGGCGTAGTGCGGGACGGGCGCGTGCAACTGGTACCAGTACAGGTCGGTCACGACTATGGCGCCACGGTTGAGGTCACCTCTGGGGTCACTCCGCAGGATCAGGTGATTCTCAATCCATCCGATTCTCTCGCGCAGGGAGAGCGTGTCCAGGTTGAACAAGGAGACGCTCAATGAAGAGGGCCGCAACTCTAACCGCCGCACTGGCGCTGCTGTTGCTCTCCGGCTGCATGGTTGGACCGAAATACAAGACGCCGGCCGCGATCGTAGCTCCGACGTTTAAAGAAGCACCGCCTGCTTCATTCGCAGAACAGGATGGATGGAAACCCGGCCAGCCAAGCGATACCAGACTAAAGGGAGACTGGTGGACCATGTTTGACGATGCGCAGTTGAATGCGCTCGAAGTCCAGGTTGACACCGCCAATCAAACGCTCAAAGCAGCGGAAGCCAATTTTCGCGCCGCGCGCGCGCAGATTGGCTACGCACGCGCGAACGAAGCACCTACGATCGGGGTAAGCCCGAGCATCAGCGCCGTTCGCGATTCGGCAAATCAGCCCTATTTCCCCAGCAATCTTGCCAATAATGGCTCAGGAGATTTCAGTCTGCCCGTTGATCTCAACTATGAGATCGACTTATGGGGACGCATCCGGCGTAGCGTGACAGCGGCGCGCGAACAGGCACAGGCGAGCGATACCGATCTGGAAAACGCGCGTCTCAGCCTGCACGCAGAGCTCGCCATGGATTATTTCGGATTGCGTTGGGCTGACGCGCAAACGAAACTGCTCGAGGACACGGTGACGGCATACCAAAGCGCGCTACAACTCACGCAGGATCGATTCGAAGGCGGAGCCGCACCGCAGTCAGACGTAACGCAGGCCCAAACGCAGCTTGATCAGGCGCGTGTGCAATTGACTGACCTCGAAGTACAGCGTACGCAATACGAACATGCTATCGCTGTCCTGATCGGCAAGCCTCCTGCAGAATTGACATTGGCTCCGGTTCCTCTCAATTTTCAGGCCCCTGTCATCCCGCAGATTCCTGGAGTGATGCCTGCTGTTCTGCTTGAGCGCCGTCCTGACATCGCTGGGGATGAACGCAGAATGGCTTCCGCGAATGAACAGATCGGGATCGCGCAAGCAGCCTACTATCCCACACTTTCTCTTAGCGCGATTGCTGGTTTTCAAGGAACATCCGCACTGAACTGGTTCAACTGGCCGAGCCGTTTCTGGGCTGTAGGCCCCGCATTTTCAGAAACTCTTTTCGACGCCGGACGCCGCCGCTCTGCTAAAAACATCACCGTGGCCCAGTATGACGCCACTGTGGCAAATTACCGGCAAACGGTGCTCACGGCGTTTCAACAGGTAGAAGACAACCTGGCAGCCCTTCGTGTCCTTTCAAATGAGGCGCAGCAGCAGCATGAAGCCACGGCATCGGCCGAGCAATCTTTGGATCTCTTTCAGACGCGTTATGAAGGTGGAGTCGATACATATCTC
>JABDHA010000103.1 GCA_013285705.1 Acidobacteriota bacterium | reverse complement strand
AGAGCATCCAACCAACGCCCAGGCTCACAATAATCTTGGCATTGTCTACACGCAGCAGAAGCGATTCAGCGAAGCCGCAAAAGAGTTCGAGGCTGCGCTGAAACTCGATCCCACAAACGATTCGATTCAGCTTTCTTATGCGAAATCTTTGACGGCGCTTCTGCTGTATGACAAGGCTGCACCGGTTATCCACGCCTATCTCGAGAAGCATCCGCATGATTTTGAGGCGCTGTACTTTACCGGGGTGATTGAACGCGGGTTAGGGAACTATGCAGATGCGGAGAGGGCTTTGCACCAGGCGGTTGCCCTGAATCCGAATCATGCGGAAGCACACTATAGCCTTGGTTTCGTGCTTGCACGCCTTGGAAGGCCCGCGGAAGCGAAGCCGGAACTCGAAAAGGCGCTGCAGCTGAATCCGGAGTCCAGCGAGGCGCGTTTTCAATTGGCATCGGTGCTGCGCACACTGGGACAGCAGGATCAGGCGCACCAGGAATTGGAGACTCTTCAACAAAAAAAAGCTGCCGATGTAAAACAGGATGTTGCCCAGGTGAGTGCAAATCAGGCGAATGAAGATTTGCAGTCGGGCGATGCACAAAAGGCAGTTGCCTTGTACCGCGCGGCGCTGGTGAATGATCCGAAGAACGCGCGCACCTACTATGACCTTGCACTCGCGCTCGATCGCCTGTCTGACTTTACAGCAGAACGGCAGGCGCTGGAAAAGGCGCAGGAGCTGGATGCGACGCTGGCGCCAGTTCACAATCAGCTCGGCTTTCTCGATCTGCAGGCTGGCCAGGTGCAGGATGCGGAGAAGCAGTTGAAGACTGCGATCTCGCTCGATCCGCAATATGCGGAAGCGCAAAACAATTTAGGCGTGCTCTATGGCCAGCTGGGCAAACATCAGGAAGCGGAAAAGTTGTTCCGCGTGGCGACGGAGAACAATCCTCAAAATGGGCGGGCGTTTGCCAACCTTGGACTCATCCTGGCTGGACAGGGGCGCTACTTCGAGGCTGAAAAGGCGCTGAGCAGTGCTGTGCAGCTTGATCCGAAGAATGCGGGTGCATTGAGTGTGTACGCGATGGTGCTTGTTCGCCTGAACCGTGGTCCTGAGGCATTGCCTGTTTTTCGCAAGGTGATTGAGCTCAATCCAAAATCGGCAGTAGCGCATTTGAATGTGGGGATTGCTTTAGCCGATCAGTTTGACCTGAAAGGTGCGCTGGCTGAATTTTCTGCGGCCGTGCAGCTCGATCCTAATAGCTCGCCGGCGCATTACAACAAGGGGCGTGTTCTGCTTGACCTGCAACGCAGTGCTGAAGCGAAGCCGGAACTGGAAGCAGCTACGCGGCTCGACCCGAATACGGCGGAAGCGTGGTACTTGCTCGGTTTGATTTCCCGACAGGCCGACCAAACGGACGAGGCTATCAGTGAGTTTGAGAAAGCTGTCGCAGCAAAGCCAGACTATGTGGAAGCCTTGTTCAGGCTAGGTCAGGAGCTATTACGCAAAGGAGATACCGCAGGGGCGATCCAACAATGGCGGAAGGCGATTGAGGTTCGTCCTCAATACAGTGAGGCGCTTTACAACCTTGCGCGCCTTTTGAAGAGTTCAAATCCTGAAGAGGCTAAGAGCTTCGAAGTTCGGTTTGAAAAATTGCAGGCCGATGAACACATCACGGACCGCGCCTCCACGCTTGGTAACTTCGCACTGGCGTCTGCCGATGCACATGACTGGCCACAGGCGATTTCGCAACTCAAAGAGGGGTTGAGCATCTGTGAGTCCTGCAGCGCACTCCCCGTGCTGCATAAAGATCTAGGCCTGATTTATTGCCGCGCCGGAGACTTTAGCCATGGCAGAGCGGAATTGCTGGAGGCGCAGAAGCTCACGCCGAACGATCCGGATATTGCGCAGGCGCTCCATGCATTGGATCTGCTGGAGAAATCGCAATAGTCTTAGATCTCTTTCCTTTGCCAGATGGTGTAGGCGCGCATGGCGAACTGCTGCATGCTGCCGCGGACTGCGAACTCGGCTGCGAGAGGGTCGCCTTCGCGGATCAAATCGATCATGCGTTTGTGGCGTTCCAGATCGGATTCCCAGGCCTGTGCTGTTTGATGGCTCTGCACGACACGCATGGCGACGAAGGCAAAAAGCGGTACCAGCAAGGTGCGTATCTGCGCATAGAGGAAGCGGTTTCCGCAAAGCTCGCACATGATGAGATGAAAATTCAGATCGGCCTCGATAAGGTGACGGATGTCTGTACCTTTCGTGGCCTTCCGCATCTCTTTCAGCGCAGTTTCGAGCGGCTCCAGATCAGGCTGACGCTGCGTGGTTAAATTGGCAGCAAGCCCTTCGAGTGCACCGCGAAGTTCGTAGATTTGAGCGATGTCGGCTTCAGAATAAGAGGTGACCCGGGCGCTGCGACCGGATGCCTTGGTGGCAAAGCCCTCGCTGATGAGAAGGTTGATGGCTTCTCTTACGGATGTTTGCGCTACACCGAATTTTCGCGCCCAGTGACCTTCGATAATGCGCTGTCCTGGAGCGAGATGTCCACGCATGATTTCCTCGCGTAGCTTTGCGGCGAGGCTCTGTTTGATCAGTAACGAGCTATCATCCTGAACAGTGTTGGCGCCATTCATCCTGTAACTCTTTCTATCCTTCCGAGACTACCATGAGGTTATCGCGTAGAAATGGCTGTGGTAACAGTGGCAAGAACGAGTATCAGCACTCCTGAGGCCAGCGCAAGATAAGAACGGCGGGAGGCAGACTTCCATTCGCCCGTTACGATACCTGCGGTATTCGCTGTGAGCACCATCACGATCTGGTAGATTGCCCAGCCTGCCGAGTCGCCCAGCCTGCCAAGATAGCGAGTGGAAAGTCCGTAGATTAAGACAGCGCCGATCCAGAGCAAACCCATCAGTAAGCTGAGGAAGGCATCCTGCGGTGCATGCGTAAATAGCTTCCAGCTCCGGTTCTTATACAAAAGATAGATGGCGTAACCGATGTTAGGAATAAGACCGCTGGCGAGGGCGACAGGCCACACGGCAAAGACTGCGGTTGAAGTCTGCGCGCCGTGGTGAACAGCGGCTTGAGCGATGGGGCCTCCGAAAGCGAGCGAAAGATTGAGCATGGAGGACAACACGCCCGATACGATGGCGATGGCCAATCCGGATAAGTACCCTTGGCTTGTCTCGCGTTGAGGCTGCTCGCGTAACTTACCGGCATAGCCGGAGAGGATGACTCCGAAGATCATCAAGGCGCAGCCGGTGATCAGTGCGCGGGAATCGCTGCTTGCCAGCTCATTTTTATGCAGAACGACGAGAGGAACCAGTGTGCCAAAGACCGTGCCGAGTCCGACAACAATGGTGAAGGCGAGCGCCATGCCCAGGCGGACAACGGATATGCCGAAGAGGACCTGGGCGATTCCCCAGCCGAAGCCAAATAGCAGGGAAGGGAGTAATGCGGAAAAAGTGAGTGACGTGTAGAGGCCCGGCCATTCAGGAACGATGAGGAATGCCATCAGGCATGGCACGAGAAGGAGAGAAACAAAACTGAATACCAGCCAGGTGCACTCCCACGGCCACGTGCGAATGCGCTTCAGGGGCAGCATGCAATTTCCAACCAACACGCCGCCCAGCAGTGCAAGAACGATCCCGAAGACATTGCTGCTCATAGCAGATCAGAGCTGCTTCCCGGTTCCTGCGGTGTTCGATAGCGTCCCCCGGTGACCTCGGCTGGATGAACGAAGTAGTGGTTCAGGTGAGGGATGTGTTCGAGAAATACTTCCGGATTCCCCAGGGCAATGTGATTGAAGAGAACAAGATGCTGATGAATCTGTCCCATATCGCCGACATGGGGAACCACGGGCACGCCGTACTTTCGCGCTAACAGGCTAACTGTCAGGAACTCGCTCACGCCGCCGAGACGTGTGCAATCCGGCTGCAGGAAGCCTACGCAGCCGGTCTCCAGGTAATTCTTGAAGACGACGCGGTTGGGAACATGTTCGCCGAGAGCAAGAGCCAGGGGAGCGATTTGTGCCGCCAGCTTTTTGTGGGCGAGGATGTCGTCGGGATGCGTGGGCTCTTCGATCCAATAGGGATCGATGCTTGCGAGTTCCTTGCACGCGACGATGGCAGCAGGCAAGGACCATTGCTGATTTGCGTCGAGCATGATGGTCGCGGTGGATCCCACAATATTTCGCAGGCCTTGCGCGCGTTGCAGATCGCGCTGCAGAGAGCCTCCTACTTTCAACTTGAAAGCTCCAAATCCCTGATCGAGGCTGCGCTGCACGTTGTCGCGAATCTGATCGTCGTCATAGTGATACCAGCCGACGCTGGTGTCGTATCCCGGGTAGCCTCGTTCCAGAATTTCTGTGCGAGAAGAACGGTTTTGCTGCTCGTTTGAGAGCATCTGCAAGGCTGTCTGCTTGTCCAGGATCTCTTCGAGATAGCTGAGGTCGAGCAGGTTTACAACTTCGGTGGGCGACAGGCTGAGTAGCAGGCTCCACAGCGGCATCTTTCTTGTTTTCGCCCAGAGATCGAAGCAGGCGTTGGTGATGGACGCGAGCGCAAGATGCACGACTCCTTTGTGCGGGCCAAGCCAGCGCAGGTGGGGATCGTCTGCGAGGGCGCGGAATCTTGCGCCGAAGTCGGCCATCAATTCTTCGATATCGGTTCCGATCAGGCGTGCGGCTAGCTTTTCGATGGCGCTGCAGACCAGGTCGTTCCCTTCGCCCATGGTGAGCACCAGTCCGGTGCCGCGCAATCCGGTATCGAGTGTGAGATAGGTTACGGCGAAGGAGTATTCCGGCGACGAGTGAACTGCGTCCGAGCCAGCTCCGGGCTCGAGCTGAAACCGTGCATCGCGTGTGCTGACAGCTTTAATCAACATAGGGGCTCTGTTCTTTCCTGTGTAAAACAGATTGCAATCTTAGCAAGAGATTATATGAATAAGCGCTCAAATATATCAACCATGGGTTGCAATCAAAACTGTTCCTGAGGAGGACAGGCCACAACATTCCTAATTTATTCATATTAAATCGAAGAACATCCTTGACAGAAAAATTGGCAGCGCTTTAGGGTTTACGAGATATGAGCGCTCAGGAATGGAACCGGCGGCAATTTCTAAAAGCAACGATGGCGGCGTCATCGCTTTCTCTACTTCCTCATTTTGCATTTGCCTCGGAAGACGAGAGCCAGCGAACGGCGTGGTACCGCGATGCAAAGTTCGGCATGTTCATTCACTGGGGGCCATACTCGCTTGCCAGCGTGGAAGCCTCGTGGCCGATCATGAAGCCTACGCCGGGTGGGATTAGCGAAGCGGACTACCGCGCATTACCGAAGCGCTTTAACCCCACAAAATTTGATCCCGATGCGTTTGTTGACCTGGCGCGCTCCGCAGGCCAGGAATACATGGTGTTTACGACGAAACATCATGATGGCTTTTGCATGTTTGACTCCTCCTATACGGACTACAAGATTACGAACACTCCGTATGGCAAGGACATTGTGAAGCAGTTGGCTGAGGCTTGTGACAAGAGAGACATGCGCCTGGGCTTCTATTACTCGCCTCCGGATACGCATCATCCTGACTTTCGTGACACGTCAAAACTGGCGCGGGAAAACTGGAATGGCGAGCCGGAGCGGCCGGAGTGGCCTATTTATCTTAACTACATGCAGCTGCAGCTGACGGAGCTGCTGACGAAATATGGGCCGGCCGCCTTGATCTGGTTTGATGGCTTGTATCACCAGGAAAAGTACGATGGCGAGCGAGTTTTGAAGCTGATACGGAATCTGCAGCCGGGGACGCTGGTGAACGATCGCATTGGAGTGCCCGGCGACTATGTGACGCCCGAACAATTTATTCCCAAAGCGATTCCGACGAAAGAGGTGCACTTCTTTGCCACGGACCAGAACATCCAGAAAGAGCTAAAGCCGGGAGTTCCCAAGCGGGAAGACTTTCAGCTTTGGGAGACGTGCATGACGATCAACAACACATGGGCATACAACATGCACGATCACGACTATAAGTCGGCCCAGTTTTTGATTCGAGGCCTGGTGGAGGTGGCGAGCCGCGGAGGCAATTTCCTGCTGAATGTGGGGCCTCAACCGGATGGCGTGATTCAACCGGAATTTCAGGATCGGCTGCGCGCTATCGGCGATTGGCTTGCGGTCAACGGGGAATCGATCTACGGCACGACGTATGGTCCCATTCAGGGCGTGAACGGGATACGGACCACGGTGAAGAGGGAGACCGTCTATGTTCACATCTTCGATTGGCCTTCGTCGCCGCTAAGCATTCAGGGATTGGGCGCGAAGGTCGTTTCCGCTCGGTTGCTCGCGAATGGGCAGCCGCTGAAATTTCATCAATCAGAGCAGAGCCTCGCTGTGGAATTGCCTTCACAGGCGCCTGATCCAAATGTGGCTGTGGTAGCCATTCGAACCTTGTAACGAAGCTGTTAACCGGTTCGAGCCTGCAAATGCTACGCTAACAGTATTCATGGAAAATTCAGGCCATCAATTGCGCTGCACAGGGTGTGCGCGTGTGATCGAACAGCCCGAGCTGAAAGAGAACTTCCGCTGCGTGGAGTGTGGAGACCTTTACGAAGTGGTCTATCCATCATGGAGCGCAGGCAGCCAGGCGGAGATTCGCAAGCCGAATGCAAGCGCCATGCGCTGGCTATGGAAAGAACGCTGCGGCTCGAACGCGGAGGCCGATCAGAGCGGCGTGTGGCGCTTTCGCGAGATGCTGCACGTTTTGCGCGATGAATCGAACATCGTCACGCTGCGCGAGGGAAATACGCCGCTCTACCAACTGCGGAAGGTCGCGGAATCGACTGGTATCGAGCAGCTTTTTGCCAAGCACCAGGGGATGAATCCGACGGGGTCATTCAAAGATGCGGGCATGACGACGGCGCTTTCTGTTGCACATGAACTTGGGTTTGACTGGGTGGCTTGCGCATCGACGGGCAACACCTCGGCGGCGATGGCAGCCTACGCCGCCCGTGCAGGCATGCGCAGTCTCGTGCTGATTCCTGAGGGAAAAATTGCCTGGGGAAAGCTTTCGCAGGCGATGGATTATGGGGCTCTTACCCTGCAGCTGCGGACGGATTTCGATGGCTGCGTCCGGGTGCTTACCGAGGTCGTGAAGCGCGCGCCTGTGTACTTGCTGAATTCCGTGAATCCGTATCGGCTGGAGGGCCAGAAGACACCGGCGCTCGAGATTGCGGAGGCGTTCGATTGGGAGGTTCCGGACCATCTCATTGTGCCGGGCGGCAATCTTGCCAACAGCTCCGCGCTGGGCAAAGCTTTTCTCGAGATGAAACACCTTGGGTTAACGACGCAGCTGCCGAAGATCTCCGTCATCCAGGCAGAGAAAGCAAACCCGCTGTTTCGCTCGATGCAGGAGAGCTGTGGCAAGACGCTGGAGCCGGTCGAAGCGACGACCCGCGCTACGGCGATTCGTATCGGCAACCCCGCATCGTGGAAAAAGGCGGTACGCGTGATTCAGCAGACGGGCGGCTATTGCGAGCAGGTAGGCGAGGCTGAAATCGCGCTGGCAAAGGCTGAGATTGGTGCGGAAGGCATTGGCTGCGAGCCGGCATCGGCTGTGACGCTGGCTGGATTGAAAAAGTTAGTGCAGCAGGGCAAAGTGCAGTCCGGTGAAAGAGTCGTTCTGCTGCTGACGGGACATACGCTGAAGGATTCCGACTACACGATTGCGTATCATCGCGGCGATTTATTGAAGCCGGAGGAGATTGGCGAGCTGCGTCCTGAGATTGAGGTGACGCGAAGGAATGCCGTGGAGCTGGATGCATCGGTCGATCTGGTATTGCGCGAGCTCGAAAGGGCGGCTGGCCAATGAGCAAGGATCGACTGCATTTGCGGCTGCCGGCTACTTCGGCCAATCTTGGTCCGGGATTCGATGCGCTGGCGTTGGCGCTGACGCTCTATCTGGAAATCGATGCGGTAGCGGCCAGGGATTATTCGATCCGGGCCAGCGGACGCAATACAGACGTGTGCGGGTCGTTGGAGCGGAATCTGCTGCTGTACACCTATAAAAAGACGCTGGAGAAATATGGCGCAAAGGAAGTCCCGTTGGCGCTTGATGTGCGCAACGGTATTCCGCTGGGGATGGGCTGCGGATCGTCAGCCGCGACGCGACTGGCGGCTGTAGCGCTGGCTTCGCATTTTGGTCGGCTCGGTTGGGATCGAAGCCGCATTCTGACAGAGGCGTCTCGTCTGGAGGGGCATCCTGACAATACTGCGGCATGCTGGCTGGGCGGATTCACCGTTGCATGCTGGAAGGGCGATGAGGTGGAAGCCGTTTCGCTGACACCGCGCGCGTCGTGGCAGGCGCTGATTGTGATGCCGCAGAAGCCTCTGCCGACGACGCTCTCCCGGAAGGTCGTTCCGGAGACGTTCAGCCGGGCCGATGTTGTGGCTAATCTGCAACGAGTAGCACTGCTGACTGCGGCTTTTGCCACCGGACATGGAGAATTGCTGGCGACAGGGGTCGAAGACCGGCTGCACCAACCCTATCGTGAAGAAGTGTGTCCATTATTGAAAAAGCTTCTTCCCTTGTCGGGAAAAGACGACATTCTGAGCGTTACCTTGAGTGGCGCCGGGCCCTCGGTGTTGTTGCTGGTGCAGCCCGGGTTCCGGACGGAGGCGGCAAAAGCGCTGGTTTTGGAGCGACTGGAGGGCGAGCCGGTGGAGATGATCGAATGCAGCATGCAGGCGAATGCGGCTCTCTGCCGGGTCGAGCCGCAGACTGTAACTTCATGATTCAAGGTTACTTTGGATTACCTAAGTTTTCTTTACACGAGGCAGCGTAAACGATTAACTTCCCATCCGTGGGCAGTTCTGGGGGAGGGCTGCTCTAGCGCCCGCGACTCTTAATGGAGTCCGGGCGCTTTTGTTTTCTGAAGGAAAATCTGGACCATTGACCGAAGCGTCGATTTGCGACTTTTTCGCATCATTTATCATCAAAAGATACGATCTTATAGACTCAAACTGAGTCTGAAATTACGAAGGAGGAGCATGGCAGGTCTGGCAGTAGTAGAGGTAAACGACGCGAGTTTTGAGCAGGAGGTGCTTCAGTCGGATCAGCCTGTTCTGGTTGATTTCTGGGCAGCGTGGTGCGGGCCGTGTAAGGCACTGTCGCCAATCGTTGACGAAGTGGCTTCTGAATATAGCGGCAAACTGAAGGTGATGAAGATGGATGTGGATCGCAACCAGGCCACACCAATGCGCTATGGCATTCGCGGCATTCCTGCGCTGCTGCTCTTCAAGGGCGGAAAAGTGGCCGACCAGATTGTTGGCTATGTTCCGAAGGACACGATTGCGCGCAGCATCATACGCGTGATTGGGTAATTCAGGATTGTTTGAAGGGTAAAAGGCCCGGCATTTTGCCGGGCCTTTTCTTTATGCGTATTTGCGGAGCACCCCGAGTGCGCGGCCCTGGATGGCTACCTGCGCGGCAGGCACGTAAATCGGGTCCATTTCTACATTGGATGGTTGAAGGCGAATCATCGAGCCTTCAAGGTAATAACGCTTCAATGTCGTTTCGGAGCCATTCACCAGCGCCACGATAATCTCGCCTTCGCGGGCCGTGCGCGTTTTCTCGACCAGGACGTAATCACCGTCGACGATGTGTTCATCGCGCATGGAATCGCCGCGGACCTGAAGGACAAAGACATCGCGATTGCCGATGATATCTGTGAGCGAAATGGTCTCCGATGTCTCCGAGGCTTCGACGGGAAAGCCAGCGGCAATGCGGCCCATGAGCGGCAGTCGCTCTGTGGTCCGCGATTTGCTGCGGGCCGGCATGACATCGATAGACCGGCTGCGATTGTGTGCGCGCTGCAGCAGTCCCTTATTTTGCAGGTTGGTGATGTGCTTGTGCACGGTCGCCAGCGATTTGAGGCTTAATCCCCGCGCTATCTCTTCGAACGAAGGGGAGTAGCCGTTGCGCTGCACAAAGCTGGAGATAAAATCCAGCACTTCTTTTTGCCGCCGAGTCACCGCCATACGCCTATTGTAGCGAATAAAAAGCGAATCGCAGCTTATTTATTTTGGGGTGATTCTCAAATATTAACAAATCTGCGCTGTGCGGCTGGATTCGATGCGTTGTCAATATCGCAGGCCACATTTCCTTTCACGATTCCCGTTTCAGGCCACATTCATCCAGCCATTTCCATTTCAGTACCGGCCTCAATTTCCCCCTCAAGCTTTGATTGTGTTCCACCTGTGCGACAGGAGAAGGTGGTGGTGCAAGGAGCAAAGGATGCGTTTGTTGATTGCGGAAGACGACCGTGCCCTGGGGATGTTTCTGAGGAGGGGACTGGAAGCAGATGGGCACCAGGTGACGCTTGCCATCGATGGTCAGGTTGCAGTCGATACCTTTTTGATCGACATGCCGGATTTAACGATTCTTGACTTGAACCTTCCGCGCATGGATGGGATGGAAGTTCTGCAAAAGCTACGTTCCTGCGACGACCAGCTTCCCATCCTGATTTTGACGGGAAGGAGTGAGATGGAAACCAGAATTCGCTGCCTGGATCTGGGCGCGGACGACTGCATGCTGAAGCCGTTTTCCCTGCAGGAATTGCGTGCGCGCTGCCGGGCTCTGACCCGGCGCAGGCGCGAGGTGAGCCTGGTGTTGCGATATGCGGATCTCGAAGTAAACCGGGTGAATCGCTCCGTAAAGCGTGCGGGAGAATCTGTGCAGCTTACGAATAAGGAATTTGCATTGCTCGAGTGCCTGCTGCTTGGGCGTGGCCGGTCGATTTCGCGATCGGATCTGCTGGAACAGGTGTGGGAGATGAATCCTGCCGGCGGCACCAATGTTGTCGACGTATATGTGAACTACCTGCGCCGCAAATTGAAGGATACGAGCGCAAATCCTTTGATCAAAACGGTGCGCGGGCAGGGATATTCAATCGGCATGCGCGCGTAAGGACAAACACGAATAAGAAAGGCTGGACACGCAATGGCAACCTCCTCCACTCAGCTGACGAGAAGTGTGCAACCCGTTTTTAGTTCGAAACCTGCGCCGGCACGGACGGCGGTCCTTGCCAGTGCCGACCTT
This sequence comes from Acidobacteriota bacterium, assembly GCA_013285705.1. Taxonomy (GTDB): domain Bacteria; phylum Acidobacteriota; class Terriglobia; order Terriglobales; family Acidobacteriaceae; genus Alloacidobacterium. The sequence continues at coordinate 2,056 of JABDHA010000103.1, read as the reverse complement.
TCTTTCCGCCAGCGGGTAAAGGAAACGCTGACCGGTCTGCACTGGAAGGTGCGCGAGGCAGCAGGCGGAGCAGAAGCGATGGCGCATCTTGATGCCGCGCCGGCTGAGGCTGTGATTCTCGACTCGTGGCTGCCGGATCTCGAGGTGAGGGAGTTTATTGCCGAGTTCGAAAAATTGTATCCGTCGGTCGATCTTGTCACCGTGGATGGTGTGAGCGCGACGACTACCGTGCGCAGCCCGCGCCGGAATGAGATTCTTTATGCTCTGCGGCGGGGACAGGATGACGATGGCGCGATCTGGAACAGCGCCCCTGTCATCGACTGGCCGGAAGAAGCACCGAAGGCGGAAGCCGCGAAAGTATCCGGAGCTACGCATGTGGCTGCTTCGCCCGCTGGAAAGCCGTCCATGGCTGATTCCGCATGCAGGCTTCCGGAATTCATCGGCAACCATCAGGCGATGCTCGAAGTGAGTCGCCGCATCCGCCTGGTCGCGCAGCGCAGCACGGCCGTGCTGGTGCAGGGGCCTACGGGTACGGGAAAAGAACTGGTGGCGCGGGCGTTGCATCGGCTGAGTGCGCGCTCCTCCCGTCCGTTTGTTGCCTTGAATTGTGCGGCCATTCCGGAGGCGTTGCTTGAGGCCGAATTGTTTGGACACACGCGCGGCGCTTTCACGGGCGCAGTGCAGGGGCGTGTCGGGCGCATTGAGGCGGCGCAGGGAGGGACGCTCTTTCTCGACGAAATCGGCGAGATGCCGTTGCCGCTGCAGGCGAAGCTGCTGCGCTTTGTGGAGTGCGGCGAACTGCAGCGTGTGGGCGACAATGAGCCGGTACGGGTCGATGTGCGGATTGTTGCAGCTACGCATCGTTCGCTGGCCGCGCTGGCCGCGGAAGGAGCGTTTCGCGCAGACCTTTACTACAGGCTTGCCGTTTTTCTCATCCGGACACCGGCCCTGGTCTCCCACAAAGAGGATGTACCGCTTCTGGTGCAGCATTTCCTGAATGCGATGGCTGCAACCAGTCCGGCGAAGTCGATCACTCCCGCAGCGATGGAGAAGCTGGGAGCCTATCGCTGGCCAGGCAATGTGCGCGAGCTGGAGCATGTGCTCGAACGCGCATGGATTCTGGCGGAGGGCAGGCCGGAGATTGATTCCGATGAGATTGAGTTTGGCGAACAGGCGGGCGATTTCTAAGAGTTTTCCAATCCACGAAGGCGAAATGTTGGCCCATTTTCTGCAGAGATAAGAAGCAGAGTTCTATCTCTGCCTTGGACCATCGGCAGAACGCGGAAGAAGGTGAGCGATGCAAATTTCAACTCCGATGAGCGATGCACTGGGAAGGTATCTCGACCTGTCGAGTCTTGAGCTGAAGATGACCGCACAAAATATGGCGAATATCGATACGCCGGGCTACAAGGCACAGGGCTTTGACTTTGCCGGCGAGATGGAGAGATCGATTGGGGAACTGGAAGCTGGCCAGACGAAGAATGGCGTGGCGCGCAAGCCGTTTTCTCCCAGTGCTGCCCGGGTCGGGCTGGTCGATGGACTGATTGAACGACCAGATGGCAACAACGTTTCGATGGATCGCGAAAGCATGAATATGGCCGAGGCACAGCTGCAATTCCGCACGGGAGTGGAGCTGATGAAGCGGGAATCGGCGCGCGTGATGGATGCCATTCATGTGGACGGCAAGTAAACGACGCACAGTAAAAGGAGGGAACGATGAATCTGTTTGGAGTGATGGAAGTGAGTGGGTCCGCATTGAAGGCGGAACGCATTCGGGCGGAAGTGGTCGCGGCAAATATGGCGAATGCCGAGACGACGAGGACGCCGGATGGAGGTCCTTACCGGAGGCAGCATGTGGTCTTTTCCTCTTCCTCCGCCGAGCCGACAACCTTTGCCGGACAATTGCTCGCACAATCTGAGCCGCAGGTTGGCGGCGTGGAGGTTTCGGCCGTTGTGCAGGATCCGACAAGCACTTTGCGTCGCTTCGATCCTTCGCATCCGGATGCAGATAAGGATGGGTACGTCTCTTATCCGGATATCAACCCGTTAACCGAGA
>JABDHA010000102.1 GCA_013285705.1 Acidobacteriota bacterium | reverse complement strand
CTATCACAAAGCCGTTTCGAGCGAGGACGCGCATGCTCACGTCGGACAGCGGCTGGAATGTCACTACTGCGGTTACAAAAGAACCGTGCCGAAGGTCTGTCCTAAGTGCGAGAGCGAGCACCTGTATTTTCTGGGTGCGGGCTCGCAGCAGGGCGAGGAGCGATTGCAGGAGATTTTTCCCGGGGCACGCATTGGACGCATGGATCGCGACACGGTGCGCGGGCGGCACGATATGGAGCGGCTGCTGGTGCGGCTGCATTCGGGCGAGATCAATCTGCTGGTGGGCACGCAGATGATTGCCAAGGGGCACGACATTCATGGCGTCACGTTGGTCGGCGTAGTTGGCTGCGACCATGCGCTGGGCATGCCGGATTTTCGCGCTTCGGAGCGGGTCTTTCAGTTGCTGACGCAGGTGTCGGGGCGCGCGGGACGCGGCGAGCTGCCGGGGAAGGTGATCGTGCAGACGTATCACCCGGACCACTACGCCATTGAGTGCGCGTCGAAACATGATTTCCACGCATTTGTGGAGCGCGAACTGAAGTACCGCAGGTGGATGCATTATCCGCCGTTCAATGTGCTGGCGAATGTGATGATCCAGAGCCAGCATTTTGAAGAGGCTGCGGGGTGGGCGGCAACATTGGGAAAGTGGTTCCAGCAGACGCAACTTACGGGAGTGCGCGTGCTGGGACCGGCGACCGCGCCGATATCAAAGATTAAGAGGATTTATCGCTTTCATCTGGTGATGAAGGCGGAGAAGCGCCAGGTGCTGGCGAAGACGTTGCGCGCGATGCTGGCGCATGCGGAGGGCGCGGGGATTCCGCGGAGGAATTTGATTGTGCATGTGGATGCTGTGAGTCTGATGTAGGGGTGCTGGCCGCCCGGGCACACGCGCCTTCGGCGCCTTTATTGGCTTGTTACATGTTGTGGTTCCCACCCTGACTGCGTCAGGATGGGGCACCCTTTTTCCTGCTGATGCGAGGGAAAAACAGATCATTAGCTTCGCTCAGGATGACACATCCTAACCGAGGCTCTGAGCTACGAATCGAGCAGGTGGAGCTCTTTGCCTGGTTTGAAGCGAACCGCTTTTCCGGGGGTGATGGTGACTTCGGCTCCGGTACGCGGGTTGCGGCCGATGCCGGTTTTGCGTGGGCGGACATTGAAGACGCCGAAGCCGCGCAACTCGATGCGATCGCCCTCGGCAAGAGCCTTTTTCAGGCTTTCAAATACGGTATCGACCGCGGCTTCCGCCTTATTGCGCGGAAGACCAGTACGCTCGATGACGTGATGGATAATGTCTTGTTTTATCAACGCGTTCACCCACTTTTGCAAGGCATTGCCTGCAGAATTTCCGGCTACCATGGATGGTAGAAAGACTGGAGGCCATTGTCAATGGGCCGGACGTCACATAAGATGCACATTTCGGACAGATTATTCTACTTTTTTTGATTTCGGTTTACTTTTGGAAGAGCAGGTGAGGAGTTTCATGTCAATTAAGAGCGACCGTTGGATTCGTGAACAGGCCACAAAACAGCAGATGATCCACCCTTTTAGTGAAAAACAGGTAAAAGAAGGGGTGATTTCCTATGGATTGTCCTCGTATGGGTATGATTTGCGCGTTTCCGACGAATTTAAAATTTTTACAAACGTAAATAGCGCTATCATCGATCCAAAGAATTTCGACGAGCGGTCTTTTGTGACAGTGCAGGCCGAATCGGTGATTGTTCCACCTAACTCTTTTGCCCTGGCGCGCTCGGTTGAGTATTTCAAGATTCCACGGGATGTGTTGACGATCTGTGTAGGGAAATCAACATATGCCCGGTGCGGCATTATCGTAAACGTAACTCCCTTTGAACCAGAGTGGGAAGGGTACGTCACACTTGAAATTTCGAACACGACCCCCTTACCGGCTCGTGTGTATGCTAACGAAGGGCTTTGCCAGATTCTGTTCTTCCAATCGGACGAGGTGTGCGAGATCAGCTACGCCGATCGTCGTGGGAAGTATCAGAAGCAACAAGGAATTGTTTTACCGAAGCTTTGATGGAAGAACCACGTAATTACGCGCAGCATTTGAAAGTGGGCCTGCTTGCGGTTGAGCCGATCCGCCGCACGGGCCTGCGCAGCATCCTTGAGGAGATCCGCGGCCTCGAGTTGATCGATATCGATCTGGATGGAATGTCTGCTGCCGAACCGCTCGATGTGGCTGTGGTCAGTTTGATGATCCCTGCGGAAACCCTGGAGACCATTGATCGGTTGCGGACGAGGATGCCTGGGGTACGCGTCATCGTGATGAGCGAAGATGGCGATGATGAGAGCGTAATTACAGCGATTACGGCTGGCGCCAAGGGTTATTTACAGGATAATGCGACACCAGAAGAGGTAGAGCGGGCGGTTGCGGTGGTGGCCAGCGGCTCGATCTGGGCGCCACGACGCGCTTTGTCCATGCTTGTGGACCGGATGCTGGACAGCGGCCCTCTTACGTCGCGGTCAGCGCCGCAGTTTACGCATCGTGAACTGGAAGTGCTGCAGTTGCTGGTATCGGCGCGGTCGAACCGGGAGATTGCGCTGGCGTTGGGCATTGAAGTGCGCACGGTTAAGTCGTATGTGGGCCGCATGATGCGGAAGGTGGGCGTCGGCAACCGGATCGCTCTTTCCATCCACGCCGCCAAACATGCTTTAGGCAGTGGTCCCGACCGGGACTCATAAACTGCCAATTTCCTGCTGCTTCCTGCGGCAATCGTCCCATTACTGAATTTAAAGAGCTTACTTAGGTCCATCCTACCTCGGTTATCTTGTTCGCAATCGCGGAAAGACATACAAAGGCTCTAGCAACAACGCAGATCTGGGGAACGGGGCTGGCACGCGGGAAACTGCAAATCAGCCCCCATTTTTTTTGTCCAAACCCCGATCGCGCTCCTCGATTGTGACTTCCAACTCAACCCGCGGAAGATACTTGGCATCACAGTGTCTGAGAAGTATGGGAGAGATTGCCCAGTGAATCTTGATTTCTTGACGCGTGCATGATCCCGATTGAGGATGAAAAGCGGCGTCAACTCAGACAAATCGAAATAATGACCATAAAGGGAGAACGAGATTTATATGAAGAGGCTATTTGCGTTGCTGTGCCTGGCAGGAATGAGCTTGCCGGTGTTTGCTGCCAGTGATAAGGCGGCTCTTGATGAACGGCTGGAAAATGCCCGGATAGTGATCGATGAAGTTATGCAGACCCCGGATAAAGGGATTCCTGACGGCATCGTGAAGCAGGCCACGTGCATTGCTGTTGTTCCGAGCCTTAAGAAGGGTGCATTTATTGTCGGCGCGCAGTATGGCCAGGGCGTTGTAACCTGCCGCACGGGCCGTGGCTGGAGCGGTCCTGTCTTTATCCGCATGGCCGGTGGCTCTTTTGGTTTTCAGATTGGCGGACAGGGAACGGATCTCGTATTGGTTGCAGTGAATGATAAGGGACTGCAGGATCTGTTGAAGAGCAAGTTCAAGATTGGCGGCGATGCGTCGGCGTCTGCTGGCCCGGTCGGACGTACCGCGCAGGCGTCGACGGACCTGTCGTTGCGGTCGGAATTGCTGACCTATTCGCGCAGCAAGGGACTTTTTGCCGGCATCGACCTGGACGGCACGACGGTGAGCCAGAATACCGACGATACAACGCTTCTGTATGGCGCTCCGCATACGTTTGAGGAAATCCTGAAGGGCAATGTGCTTCCTACGGAAGATTCGAAGCCCTTCCTGCGTACCATCGCGAAGTATTTCCATTCATCGCAGGACCAGTAAACAGAATTCCCATCAGCCGTGAGAGAAAGGCCGCACTTGGTGCGGCCTTTTTTTGTTGGGTAGTCGAACCGGCTTACACATTCCTTTCACATTTACACTGAGAATGAATCAGATAGATGCGAGAGAATCTTGAGTTTGCCGTGGTATGGGTGCTGGTGCGACTTCTTGGCTTGTTGCCGCGCAGGGCTGCGCGCGGCATTGGCGCAAGGGTGGGAGCGCTGGCTTACCGGATTCTCCCCAGACTGCGCAGTGTAGGGACCAAAAACCTGGAAATTGCGTTTCCGGAGTGGAGCGAGGCGCAGCGGCAGGAGGTTTTACGCAAGCTCTACCGCAATTTAGGCTGGGAGCTGGCGGAGTTTTGCCAGATGCCCGGCTATACGCAGGAGAATACGCGTTCCTTTCTTCGCTACGATGGGCTGGAGCGTTATGTGGCCGCTCGCGACAAGGGCAAGGGGGTTCTGATCGTCACCGGACACCTGGGCGCGTGGGAGCTGTCGAGCTTTTACCATTCGCTGATGGGACATCCGATGAGCATGGTCATCCGGCGCCTCGACAATGCCAAAGTCGATCAACTGGTGAACGGCATCCGCTGTCTGCACGGCAACCGGGTGCTGCACAAGGATGACTTCGCGCGCGGGCTGTTAGGGGCGATGCGTCATGGTGAAAGCGTCGGGATCCTTATGGATACGAATATGACCCCGCCGCAGGGTGTTTTCGTGCCGTACTTCGGAAGGCTGGCGTGCACGGCTTCAGGGCTGGCGCGTGTTGCGTTGAAGACCGGGGCGACTGTGCTTCCGGGCTTTATGTTGTGGGAAGATGCGGAGCAGAAATATGTGCTGCACTTCGGGGAAGAGATTGTTTTCGATCGCACGGGTGATGATGAGGTCGATACCGTTGCGAATACCGCGAAATGCACGGCGGCGATCGAGGCCTATGTCCGGCAGTATCCTGATCAGTGGCTGTGGGTGCACCGGCGATGGAAGACGCGTCCGGAGGGCGAGACGCGGGTGTATTGAGGCGGGTGCAAAAGTGCAAAGAAACTGCAGGTTCCTCCGCTCCGCTGCGCTACGGTCGGAATGACAAATTTGATATCAAGCACGGCTTAGATTTATTGGGACCAAAGATGCGACTGAAAGACATTGCGGCTTCCATCCGCGCTGAGGTGCGCGGTAATGACGATGTAGCCATCGTGCGTGTCGCCAGCACTGCGCAGGCCACGCCCGACTCACTTGTGTTTGCGGAAGATGAGGCTGCTTTAAGCGATGCGCTGCTCTCGGGTGCAGGGGCCATCCTGGTCACGGAGGAGTTAGCGGGACGTGCGGGCGGCGGCGTGAAGCCGCTGCTGGTGATGCGGCAGCCTCGCCTCGGATTCGCACGCGCGGCGCGGTTGCTGCGCTCATCTGAGCAGGCGGAGGGGCAGGCAGCAGGTGTGCATGCGACGGCCATTGTTACTGCGGGAGCTGTATTAGGCAGGGATGTATCGATCGGCGCGTATGCGGTGATCGAAGACGAGGCGGTGATTGGCGCAGGCACAAGCATCGGATCGGGTGCGGTGATCGGTGCGGGCGTGCGTATCGGCGAGCACTGCCGGGTGTATCCACGCGTGGTGATGTATCCGAGGGTGACGCTGGGAGACCGCGTCGTGGTTCATGCGGGCGCGGTGCTGGGTGCGGATGGGTTTGGTTATGTGCGGGATGCGCAGACGGGTGAATACCTGCAATTCCCGCAGCAGGGAAAGCTCGTCATTGAAGATGACGTGGAGATTGGCGCGAATACGACCATCGACCGTGGAGCGCTGGAAGAGACGCGCATCAGCCGCGGAGTCAAGCTCGATAACCTCGTGCATGTGGGTCACAATGTCCGCGTGGGGAAGAACGTGGTCATCGCTGCGCAGACGGGCGTCTCCGGCAGCAGTGTGATTGGCGATGACGCGATTGTGGGCGGCCAGGTGGGCATTGCCGATCATGTCGAGATCGGCGAAAGAGTGATTCTCGGAGCACAGGCGGGGATTCCGTCGCGCAAGAAAATACGCGGTCCGGGCATTGTTTTCTGGGGGACGCCGGCGCGGCCGATCAAAGACTATCTAAAGGAACTGGCGGCGCTGGCGCGGCTTACGCGCGCGTCCAAAAAGAAGGAAGAATAGCTGTGGCCATCCTTGTGGTTGGCGGACATTCGCGCAATATCGGCAAGACCTCAGTGGTTGCCAGCCTGATTGCGCGCCTGCAGCAGTACCACTGGACTGCCTTGAAGATTACGCAGTATGGCCATGGCTTCTGCACCGCCAACGGCGAGCCTTGCGATTGCCAGACGGACGACCATACGCTTGCCGTGAGCGAGGAGCGGAGCCGGACCAGCGGCACGGATACGGCGCGATTCCTTGCCTCGGGAGCGGAGCGGTCGATCTGGGTGCGGACGCGCCAGGGCATGCTGGCTGAGGCTATGCCGCGCATCCGCAAGGAGTTGGCTTTGGCAGAGAATGCCATCCTCGAATCGAATAGTATTCTTCAATTCCTGAAGCCGGATTTGTATTTGACGGTGCTCGACGCAGGTACGGCTGACTTCAAGGATTCGGCGCGGCTCTTTCTGGATCGTGCGGATGCTGTTTTGATACGGGCGACCGGCCGGGGTCTTATTCCGCAGTGGAAAGGGATTTCGCCGAGGCTTGTCGAGGATAAGCCGCAGTTTGTGATCGCGCCTCCGGATTACATGAGCGATGATGTAGTGAGTTTTGTGGAGCAGCGGCTGGTTAAGGACGATTCTGTTGTCTAGTGTCCTTTGAAAGTATCGAGGCGAGCGATGGCCAATGCAAGACGATGGAGTGTGTGGGTTCTCCTGCTGCTGCTGATCGCGGTCTTCTCAGCGATGTGGGTGGTGGCTAAACGAAACGAGAGCCGCAGAGACATCGTAGTTGCGGGGAGCGTGCCGGCGCTTACGGTGACCAGTTCCAGCTTTGCCGATGGCAGCCTGATTCCCGTAAAGTTTACCTGCGATGGAGTAGATACTTCACCGCAGCTCAGCTTTTCCGCACCTCCGGCGGGGACGAAGAGTCTGGCGCTGATTGCGGATGATCCGGATGCTCCTGCCGGGGTGTTTGTTCATTGGGTCGTCTTCAATATTCCGCCGGGATTCCTCGCGCTGGCTGAAGGCGCATCGGCCCACGCGGATCTGCTGCAAGGCGCGGTGCAGGGGAGCAATGACTTCGACAAGGTTGGATATGGTGGGCCTTGTCCGCCGGGAGGGAGTTCGCATCACTACAGCTTTCGTGTCTATGCGCTGGATATCAGGCTCGGGTATCCCGAAGGCGCGACAAAGAACGATGTGGTGCGGGCGGCTAGAGGGCATGTGCTGGCTGAAGGGACGCTGACCGGGTTATATAAGCGTGGCCAATAGCCCGGTATCGACTGGAAATAGATTCGCGTTCAAAGGCGCGAAAAACAGAGATCCTTCGCTCCGCTCAGGATGACAGGCTATACCCTGAACCTGAGGATGACAGCCTATACTCTGCGCCTCAGGATGGCAGTTTAAATTTAGTTGGCGGTTTACTTTTGTGGGGGGAATGGCTCCGCTTTGACTGAGCCATCGCGCTGCTTCATTAGAATTTGCACTTTGCCCTCGGCCTGTTCGAGGTGGTCTTTGCATTCGGCAGACAGCCGCGTGCCTTCTTCGAATAGCTTGATTGAGTCTTCGAGCGGAAGATCGCCGCGTTCCATTTGTTCGACAATTTTTTCCAGCCGCTTCAGCGATTCTTCAAAGCTTGCCAACGCTTGTTCCCTCAATCGTGTCTTGCTGGTTTGGGGTTGCGCCATCGGACAGTACGCTGGCCAGAACTTCGGCGGCAACGGTGTAGCGTCCGAAGGGTGCGCTCACCTGGACGCCTTGCACCATGGGGCGGGCGGTTTCGAGCATTTCCTGGGCGATGAGGATGCCTTCGGCGCGCGCAGCGTCGGGTGACGATGCCTGCTGCATGCGCAGCATGACGCTGTCGGGTACGGAGACGCGCAGGTCGTTCTTCATGAACTCGGCGTTGCGCAGGCTGGTGAGCGGCCAGATGCCGGCGATGACGGGGATGCGGAAGCTTTCGATGCGCTTAAGGAAGATTTCGAGAACGCGCAGGTCGAAGACCGGCTGGGTGATGGCGTATTCGGCGCCGGCTTCAACTTTGTAGGCGAAGCGGCGGACCTCGTTGTCCAGGTCGGGCACTCCGGGATTGGCGGCGCAAGCGATGGTGAATCCCGTAGACGCGCCGATGGGATTGCCGCCGATGTCCAGTCCATGATTGAGGCGGTTGACGATGTTCACGAGGCCGATGGCGTCCACGTCGAAGACGGCTGTGGCGTCAGGGTAATTGCCGAGCTTGGGCGGGTCGCCGGTGAGGCACAGGATATTTTTAAGGCCAATGGACGAGGCGCCGAGCAGGTCGCTCTGGATGCTGAGGACGTTGCGATCGCGGCAGGTGTAATGCAGGATCGTTTCGATGCCGGTCTTCTGCTGAATCTGGATGCAGAGGCTCTGCGCGCTCATACGGGCCGAGGCGCGGGGCGAGTCGGGCACATTGATGACGTCGATGCCGAGGCCGGCAAGGAGGCTTGCGCCTGCCAGTTCCTTCGAACAGTCGATGCCTTTGGGCGGAACGATCTCGACCATGGCCACAAATTTGCCGTCATGAACGAGCTGGCCAAGCCGCGAGCGCTCTTTGAGCGGTGCGGGGGGCGTTTCCGTGACGATGGGCGCGCGCGAGGTATGCGAGGGGTTGGCCTTCTGCGCATCGACGGCGCGGGTGGCCGACTTCATGGCGCGGATGTGGTTCGGCGTGGTGCCACAACAGCCACCGATGAACTGGACTCCAGCTTTCAGGAATTTTTTGGTGAAGCTGGCCATGTACTCCGGCGAGCAGAGATAGATGTTGCGCCCGTCGACGGCGCGGGGCATGCCGGCGTTGGGCATTACCGCCAGGGGAAGGCTGCTTTCAGCGGCCATACATTCGATGGCGCTCAGGACTGTGGCCGGGCCGGTGCTGCAGTTTACGCCGATCGCATCGGCTCCCCAAGCGGTCAGCTTGGCGGCTGCCATTTCCGGCGTTGCGCCGTCGAGGCAGTGCGCTTCTTCGTCGACGGTGACGAGTGCGATGACCGGCATGTCGGGCGCGACGTCGCGCGCGGCGAGGAGGGCCTGCTCGGCTTCGTTCAGCGCGGGCATGGTCTCGATCACGAGAAGATCGACGCCGACGCCGGGGCCGCCGGCGACAAGCCCGCGAATCTGCTCGGCAAATGCGGCGCGGGCTTCTTCGAGCGAGGTCTTGCCCAGGGGTTCGAGGTGGATGCCGAGAGGTCCGACGGACCCGGCAACCCAGGCGGTTCCGGCCTGCTTGTCTTTGAGCTGCTCGACGGCCTGGCGGGCGATGCGGACGCCAGCCTGATTGATTGCGACGACCTGATCCTCAAATCCATAGCGAGCGAGGCGGAAGCTGTTTGCACCGAAGGTGTTGGTCTCGATGATTTCGGCGCCGCACTGCAGGTATTCTTCGTGGATGGCGCGGATCAATTCGGGCTGGGAGAGGTTGAGCTCGTCGTAGCACCGGTTGATAAAAACGCCGCGGGCATAAAGCATTGTGCCCATGGCACCGTCAAATAGAACAGTGCGATTGCCAAACAGAGTCTGGAGACGAGTCGTCATCGGGGTATCTTCTAGTCATGCTAAGTCAGTCAGGGCGTTCGCGCCAGTCTGGGAATCATGGACGGCACGACGGGAGGCGAAGTGGTGACAGACTTGAGCGCTTCTGCTTTGTTATACTTGGCTTTCCCACGAACTCCGGAGTAGGAACGGTAGAGGTCTCAGGTTTGAAGAAAAGAAGTTCGCTTTTCGTTGTTGGATTGTTTTGCGCCGTATCGTTTTTGACCGCATGCGGCAAAAACTTTTACTTTGCAGGCCGTTCGCTTCCACCCAGCGGCGTTTTGAACCGTGTTCTGGTCGCGGTTCAGAACCCCAGCGCGCTTACCAAGGGCTCGTTGCTCTTCGATGACGCGCTCTATGACATCCGTCACCCCTTTAACGTTTCGACCACCACATTTTCCATTGGCGGATTTTCGGGCGCGCTGCCGGTCACGATTCAGAACATGCCGGAGCAGCAGATAGGCGCTGTCTACTCTGCCGGTGACGGCAGCCTTACGACCGCAGGCTACCAAACGGAAAAAGTCGTGAGCACGCTGGCGGGCTCGACCAGCCTGAACGGCCTGTCGCAGAGCATCTTTATGTCGCGCGATCAGCTTTATGTCTATGCGGCATCGCAGTCGGCTCATGCACTCACAGTCGTCGATCATGGAGCCTCGATCCCGCTCAACCTGCCGGGCGTCTTTCGCATTTCGGTCAATTCGGGCAATACCGTAGCCCTGGCTTTTGTGCAGAACACGAACGTTGTCTACAGCATCGTGCACCTGAACAACGACCAGCAGCAGGCCGCGATCAACAATCCGCATTGGAACCCGGGTTTGCCGAATTCGCAGCCGGCGCAGGACTGCGAACCGCAGAACCTTCCCATCTATTGCGTCTTTCCCGTGACCACGGCAAGCGGCGTTTCCTTTGACAATCCGGTCAAAGCCGTTTTCTCGACCGATGGCACGACCGCCTATGTTCTGAACTGCGGACCGGAATGCGGCGGCACGACCTCCGGCATCACGACCATGCCGATCACAACCGCTTCGCTGAATCCTTCCGGCGTGGGCGCGAGCGGCATCGCGCTGGTGGGGACGAGCAACATTGCTGTGCCGGGCGGCGCGACGAATGGGCTCTTCAACGGGACTACCTTCTACGTGGCTGGGCAGCAGGTACTGCAGCCGGGAAATACCTACACCGTGGCCGGACAGCAGGTGCAGGGGAATGGGCTGCTGGCGGGCAATCTCTCGGTCATTAACACAACGACGGGACAGCTTGCGGGGCAGTATTCCATCAGTGACGGCACGCACAACAAGATGGTGCTGGCCGACGACAATACGCTCTGGATCGGCTCGTATCAGTGCGAGGCGGGCGAACGCTACAATCTGAGCCAGACGACAGCTCCGGGAACGCTCTTCGGCTGCATCACCATGTTCAACACGTCCAATAACTCTGTGCTGCTGGAATCGTATAAAGGCGACGGCACGGGTATTGCCGCTGTGACCGGCCTGAATAAGGTCTATACCGCGGAGGGTGGACAGGTGTACATCTACAACACGGCGGATGGCACGACGCGCGACAACTCCAACGTGACCGTGACGGGCACGGCTTACGATGTGGCTTATATGGATGCCGCCAGCGACGGCGACAACACTACCTACTAGAAATAGCAAGCCTGCATGCGCATCAGGCGCATGCGGTAACACCACTCCATTCCCACAGCATCGCATTATCGGAAATGTGTATTACGTAGGGAGCAAGGATCTCGGCGCCTTCCTGATTACCACACCGCAAGGACACATCCTCATCAACAGCAACCTCGAAAGCTCCCCTTCGCAGATCAAGAAGAGCGTCGAGCAGCTGGGCTTCCGCTTCAGCGATATCAAGATCCTCCTCATCAGCCATGCGCACATGGATCATTGCGCCGGAAGCGCCCTGATCAAGCGCATGAACGGCGCAAAATACATGGTCATGGATGCCGACGTTCCGTCCATCGAAGATGGCGGCAAAAGCGATTTCCAATACGGCAATCGGCGGGATATGCTCTATCCGCCCGCAAAGGTCGATCGCATTCTGCATGATGGCGACGAAGTGCGCCTCGGAAACATCGTCCTGGTCGCACACCTCACAGCCGGCCACACCAGGGGCTGCACCACCTGGACGCTTAAAGTAGCCGACAACGGCAAAACGTATAACGTCGTCATCGTAGGCAGTCCGAACGTCAACCCCGGATACAAGCTCGTCAACAACACACAATACCCGCAGATCGCACAGGATTATGAGCACACCTTCCGCACGTTGAAAGCCTTGCCCTGCGATATTTTCCTGGGAGCACACGGTGGCTATTACGACATGACGGAGAAATTCGCCCGCTTGAAAACCAGCGCTACAAACCCCTTCATCGATCCGGAAGGATACAAAAGCTACGTCGCAGACCGAGAGCGGGCTTTTCAGACAGAGCTAAAGCGGCAACAGGCAAAAGGCGCGATGTAGTGACCGAGTCGTCTTCGCTAAAGAATGACATTTCTCAGACATACCCGAGACACAGTCACAGTGGGATCGCCCTATAGTACCCAAAGATGAATCCATCCGGCCGTCGGTTTCTGCTTATTTTCAGCATCTGTGCTGCCTGGGCGCTCATTTCCTGGGCCGCCATCTATAAGTACCTGACTCACGGCAAAGCCACCGCGGCCATGTTGCTCGGTATTCTGTTCATCGCTCTGGGAATGCACTGGCTCGATCGATTCAACCAGCAACAATGGCCAATCAGCGCCGGCTGGTTCCTGCTTCTTTTCGTCATTCTCACGGCAGCATTTGCCGCACTCTATCCCATCTCACTGAAACATCCCCTCAACGGTGGCTCTGACCGGGAAGATGCTCTCCACATAGAACTCACCGCCGTCCATCACCATCAGTACCCCTACGATGGCGAGACCTTCCTGGGTAATCGTCCTACTCCCCTGCCCGGAGCCATGCTGCTAGCCGCGCCCTTCTTTGCGCTCGGACACATTGCCTGGCAAAACTTCCTTTGGTACGCCCTCTTTTTCGTCTTCACGATTCGTTTCTTCCGTTACCGTGGAACCGCTCTCTTCTTCCTCGCGGTGTTTCTTCTGCTGGCCCCTCCAAATCTCAGCGATTTCACTTCGGGCGGGGACTACCTCACCAACTTTTTCTATATCGCAATCGCTCTGGCACTCTTCATTCACTTCCTTGACCGAGCATTCTATGCCAGCATTCCTGCCGCGCTCTTTCTCGGAGTCGCTCTCTCTTCACGCATCATCTATGCGGTGATTCTTATTCCATTGCTGGCGCTCACACTGCAACGCACGTCGCGCACTCGTACCATCGCCTTGTTTGTCATCGTTCTTATCGCCTCCGCCGCCGTCACTCTGCCCATCTTCGCGCCTCACGCATTCACGCATCTCCTCGAGCAGCTTGACCAGAACGCTGCCAAGCTACGGTTCATCCCGGCCGCGCTTCATCCTCGCGTCACCCTTCCGCTGCTCGCCGTGATTGTGGCCTGCACCACGTTTTTCGTGCGCATGAATCTCCCGCGCCTGTTTCTCACCTTCAGCATCACCAGCTTCGTGATGCTTGCGCCTTTTGTGGTTACCTTCGCCCTCCACGACGAAAGGTTACGGTTTAACTTTTCCTATCTAAGTGTCTGCGCCCTGTCCTTCTCGCTATGGGCGCTGTCGCGATATGAAGATATATCCACGGAAACTCTGTA
>JABDHA010000101.1 GCA_013285705.1 Acidobacteriota bacterium | reverse complement strand
TTCTTCCTGAGTCACGCAGTGATCTTCACTTATCCCACTTAGCCGCCCGTTCAAACTGAATATCTGGCCTTTGGGGTTGGTTACAACCACGTCTAGTTTGGTCGCCCAACCATGAATATTGCCAGGCAACCGAGAGGTTCTGGTAGTTGCCGCCAAATCGGATATAGGTGCCGTTGCTATAGCTCATTTTTATAGACTGGTGTTTAGAGAGGGGGACCGACGCCGTGGCCCCAATTCTAGAATTAGACTGTTGTGTGAGCGAGTTCTCTACGCCGTCCAGACTTGTTTTTCCACCGAACCAGTAGTTGCCATCGAGCGAGACCCACAACCGCGGTTTGAAGCCATAGCTAATGTGTCCTTCAAAGGCTGCAATCGGTTTTTGTGATTGCGACCTGGATCCGGGATAGGTGATGTTGCGGGAGAAGAACTCAGGATTTTTCGTGAAGAGCCAAACTCCCGAGTACGCGTCGAGGACCCACTTTCCCCAGGCTTGTGAGTAGCCGAGTTCTGGCTTGAAGGACCAGCGGTTGGTACCCCAGTTGATCAACTTTGTTGGATCGTATTGACCTGTTGGAGCGATCACCTTGAGGCTGACTCCCAGAAGTTTCTTCTGCTTCCACTGCACGAACTTCTCCACGGGCATCGCCGGACCGCCGACAAGGTTGACCGAAATGCGATAGACCGAATCGAGAAGCCCAGAACGGTATACCTGCATTTCCGTTCCCACTGTCCCCCGGAAATTGCCTACTCCATACGGCAAAGAAGCGACAACATTGGCCGAGCGACCAAAGAAGCCGAACGAGTGGTAGTAGCTGAGCGTCGGTATATGGTAGGTTCCCTTGGCGTCGCTGATAGGAATTACGCCGTTATAGTCGATACTGCCATTGAAGAAAGACTCCGTCAGCGTGATCGCATTGGAGCGAAGCGGCCCGATGAAATAAGCGCGCGGCGCGAGGTCCTGGGCCTTAAGGCCCTGCAGCGAAGATGCCACGGCTGCTATCGACCACGCAAGTTTCATGATTCGCCGCATTTTTTCAATCAGTTACTGTTGACTGTAACGTTACGCAAGAGAATGCCTTGGGATAGCGTCGCAGACAAACGGTCTGTATTCACATCCAAAATCCGCCACGATCAGAGTTACCTCCAAGCGATAAGCCGTCTATTTCTGCAGGTACACATTCACGAGTCGAAACGGTTTCTGCCCGAAGTTTTCTATTTCGAGTTCGTTCTTCTTGTTGAACTTGATCTTGCAGACAGGCGCCAGCGTTCCGGTACCCTTGCCATCTTTATCGACGTTAAGGACAACGATGCCGAATTGGTAGTCAGTCGAGCGGTTTCCGCGGTATACCTCGCCAAACGACATGGGACGGTTCGTCACCATCACGATGTGCAGACCGCCGTTCGCTGTAGGTCTGTACCGCGCAAAGCGAAAGCCGCTGCCCACAAATCCCGTAGGAGAGAGCCGTCCCACGTCGTCGGTTTTCTCCATCGCCCTCACCAGCCCATCCGGGCCTTTCTCTTTAAGCGTGCTGATGTAGTCTTTCACTTGCTGGTTGGTTGTCCATCCTGTGATGTAGACGTTTGCCCCGAAGCTCTTACCAGCCGTGACGCCGCCTTGACCAACTGCGGTTGCTGCAAATTGTCGGGGCAGATCTGAAAGTGGCTTGCTATCTCCGTTTTGGGCAAATGCGTTAAACGGCAGGCATCCAGCAAGAACTAGTAGGACAGTGATTACTCGAAGATGATTGAATCGCAAAGTCTCTCCTTCGGGGTGCGGTATGAAGCGCCTCCGCAAACCCACACAAAGATCAATTCAAACCAACTTACCCGCAGAACCTTGTGCTGTCAGTTGGCAGTTATACCTAACAGCTTAGGGAGAAACTTGCACATGATCTTGATTTGCCATGCATACATCGGGCACACGCTCTTGATCAGACCGAGTCAAGGGAAAGCTTTACCCCTTGGGCTTCTTGGGATAGAGCAGTGCAATCTGGAGACGCATACCCCAGGAGGATGCTCCCGGAGGATGCACCGCATTTCCGTAGAAGTTTGCTGAGAGATTCACCGGTTGTGGTCCGAGGCGCATAACGCGTCCGACGCCGCCACCGAAAGGGATTGTCCACCTGCCTCCCGGAGGAGTGTCATCACCTTCTGCAGCGTCGCCCCCAGCCCCGTTATGCCAGTTCGCTGTAACGATCGGGCCACTATTGATATTCCAGCCCTTTTTCAAGTTATAAGTGATGAAGTATTGCAGTGCCATCTGGTTCACCGATGGGCGATGTCCGGAACCGGCAACGGACCACACGTTGTTGACCAAAAATCCGATCGTCCAAGGTCCCGGCTGTACCAGGACGACCATGGAAGGGCCAAAGCTCAATTTCCCCTGACCGAGAACCGCACTCGTAGCTGTAGGAAGGACAATCGCGGGACCGAGACCCCAGATCAGTTTGCCGGGTTTTGCCGGGGAAAGGAAGAAGGTCGGGTTCATATCCCCAATTCCAAATTGTCCCCCAGTGGTCGCGGCGGCGGTAGGTTGCCAGACGATCGGCTGAATGATGCGCGAGATCAGCATCCAGTTTTCGCTGATGCTAGCGGGAATCACAGGTTGAATATTGAGCACGTCCTGCGTTCGGTTATAGGGACCGACGGCAAAATTCGAGTTGTTCTGAATCGGAACACTGATTAAGCTCGCGACCGGATTCTGCGTGGCCTTGGCCAAGTCTCCTGCAGATGCTGCGGCCCCAGCTGGAGCAGGAGACGTCTGAACTGTCTGGGGCGAGTCCTGAGCAGAAAGGGCGAAAGCGCAAAAACACATCCCGCTCCACAGAAGTCCGAGTTGGCATAGTTTCTTCATGAATTGACTCCGTCATTTCTTCACTATCGGCGAAACAAACACAAAGGCTTCGTCAATCTCGTACAGCGGGAAAGCCGAGACATCAGCGACCCCACTGCCACCGATTCCTAGCGGGTTATTTACTCCACCAGCTCAACCTCGCCGCGAGTCCTTTTTCTTCGGACTCCCTCGAATGTAGCCTGGCGCGTTTATTCGACCACTCGCAATGGAGGTTCGGTCCAGCTACCATTCAGCGCCTCTTCTTTCGGCCAGTAGAGGCGCATGTAAACGGCAAACGGGCCTTTGGGCGCAGGCAGCCAATTGGGTTCCTTATCTTTCCCCGGTGACTCGTTCTGTACATAGAACGTGATCCCTCCATCCGAATCCTTGACGAACTGCGGGAGCATAGGCGAGTTGAGCAAGTAACGATTGATTGGATTGGCGACGAGCAGGCTGTCCGGCAGATCGTACATCGTCATCGACCAGAAAGCGTTGACTGGTGGTAGTTGACCAGCTGCGAAGTGCACCGTGTACCGATTCGCGCCGGTAAGCGCCTGACCAGCGGGCTCGGCCTTGAGAACCGGGTACATTGCCTCCTCCTTCGAGTTGGCATAAATCCCCAATATGGCCCCAGCCATGCGGTACAGGTAGTTGTTCTTCAACTCTGCCCGAGTCCCGAACATATCTCCCGAAGTCACTTTCCCTGCTTGGACTTCTTTCCGCAAGTTCGCAAAATCCACCCACGCGTCAGCCATGCCTTGCTCAATTGCCTTCTTCGTTTCGGGGGAGAGCTTACTTGCTTCAAACGTCTTGCCTGCGCCCACTCCGATCTTGGCAAAGCGAGCCATGAGTTCTGTCTCAGAAGGATCAGTCGGGCAGAACTGAAGGACGAAGTTGAGGACATTGAAGTACTCAAGCGACGTTTTCTCCTGATCTGTTGTCAGCGGTTTGACGAAATCAATCGTGGGGGCTGTTTTGGAGGGCTGTCCCAGATAGGCCGACAGCGTCTGCACTTTATAGTCAGCCTGGATTTTCTTGACGTTGTCGAGGTCGTCCGGATTGAAGAGCTGTGTCCGGTAGAACGCCAGGATAAACTCGGTGTCCGCTCGGAACACCTTTTTTACGCCAGCGGGCGTCTCACCCTTCCAGTCTGGCCCGGCAATCATGAAGGTGCCGCCATCGTTGCCGGTCGCGCGCGTTCCGATGTAGTCGAAGTTGAAGGTGTACCAGTCGATGAGCTGGATCGTAAAGTAGCGATCCTTTGCAATCGGCGGAACAGTGAGCACGATAGGTTCGGCCCGAAGGTCCAGGCCAAGCCATGAATAGGGCGTATCTGAGTTGGGTGTCTGAGCCACCCTGTCAGCAGACGTATAGACGCGCGGAATGTTGGCGATCTGGTTCCAGGGCGCTTTAAATTCAGGATTCGCGCGGTCCACAAAATAGGCATATTGGAGACGATAGCTATCCACTAGCGGGAAGCCATACACATAAGCTTCCTTGGCAATGGCGCGGGCTTCAACCGGGGTGATGGCTGTCTGGGCACTCGACGAACTGAACGAGAGCGCTAGGAGAACAGCGGCGATCCCGGTGGCAAGGGTTAGCCCTGTGATGGCTTTCATAGTTGTCGATCCTCCAAATTATTTGCATATTCGGTCGTACTGCATCTGGTTCTTAACCAGTATTTAATTCACGAGCTCAAACTCACCGGGCTTCCAAGTCTTGTCAAACCACGGCTGCAACGGCCCGTACAGACGCAGGAGGACATTCCAGCCCTTGCCGGGAACAGTCTGTACCCAGTTGGCCTCATGACCCTTCGGCGCGGTGGGGCCGAACCACACATCTACCGAGGTATCAGGGTTCACGGCAATACCCTTTGTCTGGCTGCCGATGCTGGGGAACTGTTCATCGGTCTGCAGCATGGAGCGTGTTTGATTGTCATAGACGACGAACGACCAGAAGTCCTTTGCCGGGATGTTGGGCGGCAGATGAATCTTGTAGGTCTTGCTGCCATCCAGCGGCTTGCCTTCGGAGTCCACGAACGCCGCAGCGTATTGCGAGCCGATGCCCACCATCTTCAAGGCCATGGCGGGGGTGATGCCGGTGGCATAGTAATGAAACATCGTTCGTGCATCGAGATTTCGCACGCCGGGCTGGGATAAGAACTCATAGCCGCCGGCGAATGTTGTGACCCAGGCGCTGTCTGGATAGAAGTGGGCCTCTTTCATGCGAGTACGGAAGAGAATGGCCCGGGAGGTGGCGTTTCCCACAGCCGCCGCGTCGGTCAGAATCTTCTTCATGCGCGCATCGGGCTCAAAGGGCTTGCCCTTCTCGATGCCGATGGAGGCGAACAACCCCAGTCTTTCAGGATCCAGCGCCTCGCTGGGCTCCTCCTGCACGACCTCGTTCAACTCTTCAAAGTAGCTAAAGTCATTTGCGTGAACCGTGTTGAGCTCGACGCCTGAGCCATTGATGAACTTCGTTTCGGGCGGATTCTTTGCCTGCGCCAGCGGATAGATGCGCAGGTTCTTCTTGATACCCTCAACGGCCGGTTTGAGATCGCCATTTACCATGAATCCCCGGCCCATAAGCCAGAGGTTATAAGTGCGCGAGCGGGCGACAAAGTAACCCTCCGGCACTTCGCCTTTGTAGCCCGGCGGAAGCACGAGATACTTGCCGCCCTGACCTTTATCAGGACCGGCGTTCCCGATATCGGAGACATACTGAAACCAGGAGTCGTCCAGGAACGCGAGTACCTTGGGAGGCGATTCAATCACCAAGGGGCCGTCCTTCAAATTTAGCCAGGTGCTGAAATAGACGGAGTCGGTGTTCCCGGTGAGAAAAAGCGATTTGGAGTCGAGGCGGTCCTCAAAGATCAAAATGGTGCCATTGATGGCACCCAGCTTTTGAAAACCTGTGCGCATACCGACCAGCGACGTACCAGGCATGCCACTCATGAATGCCTGCACTCCGCGCGAGAAGTCGAGGTTGTCATAGACCTTCTGGACCGTGGCGTCGTCCGGAAAGCCGTCGAAAAACTTCAGTGTGCCGATGGGCGTGTCCACGGAATCAGGCGTAGTGATCGAGGGCGGAATAGGCGTTGTCATCTTCATCTTTGGCGGCGTCTGCGCGTTGGTGACGGTCAAACCCAATACGCCAGAAAACGCGAATGCGGCTAAGTAAGTTTTGATATTCATTGTCTGTTTCCCCTACAGATTGACTGTCCCATTCACTTCACCAGCGCGATCTCACTCGGCCGCCAGGTCTTGTTGAGCCAAGGCTCCAGTGGACCGTACATGCGAAGGATCACAAACCAGCTCTTGCCCGGAACCGTCTGCAGCCAGTTGTTCTCCTTGCCTGCCGGGGCTTTTGGCGCGAAATAAATGTCGAACGAGCCATCCGCGTTCTTCTCTATTCCCTTAGTCTGGCTTCCGACTGTCGTAAAGCGCTGGCCGGTCTGCAACATTGAGCGCGTCTGCGTGTCGTACATCGTGACCGCCCAGAAGTTGTTTACCGGCACATCGGGCGGCAGATGGAGCTTGTAGGTTTTGGAGCCATCGAATGGCTGTTTCTTGCTATCAAGATAGGCTCCCGCGTAATCGGAACCTACTCCTACAGCCGTTTTCGCCATGGACGGCGTCACACCGCCAGCATTGAAGTAATACAGTACAGCCGCGTCAAGCTGCATTGTTCCGTCCGACTCGAACGTGGCGTTCCTGTTCGCGAAGAACGCCGACCATACACTGTCGGTGCCGGGATAGAGATACACTCCATCCATCCGTGGATCGAAGGTGATGGCGCGCGCAGTCGCACTTCCGATTGTGGCGGCCTCAGTCAGCAGCTTTTTCATTCGTTCGTCGGGCGCGAAAGGCTTGCCTTTGACGATGCCGATAGTGGCGATGGCGCCACGTTGCGCGGGATCAATCGCATCGATGGGCTCGTCCTGAACGACCTGATTTAGGTGCTCGTAGTAGTCAAGGGTGTTCGGAAACAGGGTGTTGAAGGACTTGCCGGACAATTGGATGAACGTGGTCGGCGCGGGGTTCGCCGCGTCCCTCAGCGGGTATATCCGAATCCCCGAGGTCATGTTTTCGGCACCAACTTGCAGGCCCTTATCAATCGAGCCACGCAAGAAAAGAAAGTTTTTGTTGGTTCGAGGCTTCAGTATGAAATATCCATCGGGGCCTGTGCCATCGTAGCCGGCGGGCAGCACGAGATATTTGCCACCTTTGCCCTTGTCCGGCCCAGTAACGCCAATGTCGCCGACGAATCGCTCCCAATCGTCATCGAGAAAACCAAGCATACCCGGCGGCACCTCGATCACGGTCGGTCCGTCTTTTGCAAGGTCGGTCCGGGAGAAGGCGTAGAGCGTCGAGGTATTAGCTGTCAAGACGACCGCTTGGGAATCCATCAATTGCGCGAAAATGGCAATCTTGTTGGGCGCGTCCGCACCCTGCGCGGCAAGGCCAGCAAGAAATGCGTGGATCGCCACCGCTCCGAGGTTATCGAGATAGACGACGAACCCACGCGAGCGGTCGAGATTGTCATAGAGGGTTTTAACGGTGCTGCCGGCCGGCACGCCATCAGAGAAATCTAGCTTACCGATCGGCGTATCGACTTTGTCGGGGATCGAGATAGACTTCAGGACTTCCGGCGGAATGTCCGTCTTCGGCGCGGTTTGTGCTTGGGTGGTGGTCAGGCCCAGTGCGCCGGCAAGTGCGACCACCGCTAGGTAAGTTCTAGGTTTCATTATTTCCCTCCGGAGGTAAATGGTTTCGTTCAGTTCACCAACTCAACCTCACCTACGCGCCAGGTCTTGTCGAACCAGGGCTGGAGCGGACCATAGAGGCGGAAGATCATGTTCCAACCTTTGCCGGGGATGGTCTGTACCCAATTCGCCTCGGATGCTCCCTGCGGCAGCTTCGGGCCGAACCAGACATCGGTTGAACCGTCCGGATTATTCACGAGGCCCTTGTCGAAGCTGTTGACGCTTGGGAAGCGCTGGTCGGTCTGCAGATTCGAGCGAGTCTGGTTGTCGTAGAGAGTGAAGGACCAGTTGTCCTTCGCCGGAATGTTAGGAGGCAGATGCACCTTGTACGTCTTGCTGCCGTCGAGCCCATGATGTGAACTGTCGGTAAAGGCGGCGGCATATTGGGAGCCGCGACCGACCATTTTGGCAAACATCGCAGGCGTGATGCCCGTGGCCCAGTAGAACATAGCGGAGCGCCGGTCTAAGTCAAACACGCCGGGTTCGAGCAGAAACTCATATCCCGAGCCGTAGCCAGATGGAATCCACCAGGAGCTGCCTGGATAGATGTAGGTTCCCTCGTCGCGGCTGCGGAAGGTGAGGGCGCGCGCCGTCGCATTTCCGACCGCAGCGGACTCGATGAGGATCTTCTTCATGCGCTCGTCTGGTGCGAAGGGTTTGCCCTTCTGGAGTCCAATGGAAGCGAACAGGCCCAACGTCTCAGGGTCCAACGCCTCATTCGGTTCCATCTCGAGGACTTCGTGAATTTCCTCGTAGAAGTGAAAATTATTCGCGTGGATCGTACTGTGCGGAACGCCGCTCATGTTCGTAAACTTCGTGACCGGCGGATTAGCAGCTTGCGCCAGTGGGTAGATTTTTAGGAGCTTCTTGATGCTCTCCACCGCCGGCTTCGGATCGCCATTCACCAACATTCCGCGTCCTGGTGCCCAGACGCCGTAGGTTGCCGGACGCACAACGAAGTAGCCTTTGGGCACCTCGCCTTTGTAGCCGGGAGGAAGGATCAAGAACTTGCCGCCCTGGCCCTTGTCTGGGCCAGCGTTGCCATAGTCGCCGGTCCATCGGAACCAGTGATCGTCGAAAATGCCCAGGACATTGGGTGGAGTCTCCATCACGATCGGCCCGTTGGTGGTGTCGATCCAGGTGAAGAAGTAAACACTCGAATTGTTCGCCGTCAGCCAGAGCGCCTTCGAGTCCATCAGGTCCTCGAAGATCATCACGTTACCGTCCGTGCCGCCGAACTTCTTAGCCGCCGGCACGAAGGCCTGAATTGAGGCGCCTGGGATGCCGCGCAGGAACGCCTGCACGCCACGCTGGAAATCGAGGTTGTCGTAAACCAGCTGGGTAGTCTTGTCGTCCGGGAAACCATCGAAGAACTTGAGTGTTCCAATCCGGGTTTCGACGGAATCGGGTGTGGTGATTTCAGGCGGAATGTCCGTGGTCATCTTCATCTTCGGCGGGGCTTGTGTCTCAGTGGCGGGCGCGGTTGAAGGCGCAGACTTGTCGTTACACCCAGCGGCCCCTATGAGCGCGAAAGCAAGGATGCAACCGAGTGAAGGCAGTACGAGTCGAATATCTTTCATAGGTCTTGAACCTCAAGTGAGTTACTCCAACGCACGTGACTATAGGCTTTGCGAAGACATCGCCACTATTGGCAAAACTGACGCTGCGCACTGGTAAATCTGCCACTGTGGTAAGCACCTCGCCCGTATGTTGTTCATTCGAGAATCCGCTCTTGCCAGGTGCTGTGCTCAGTGTCGTGACAAATTCTAGGGCTCCATGCAGAGTCTGGACACTGGTAGAAGTGCCTAGTCATGCGAGAAAAAAAGTACGGGGTACTGGTGAGCTACAGGTGAGAGGTAACTGAAGGCGTTCGCATCCGTTTTGGAAAAGACTTTTTTACTTCACCCTACTTATAGATCGCGGTACGTCCTTTGTCTGTCAGAACCATTGATGGCGTGCCAAAACGAAAACAATATTGCGGTGATGAAATCCCTTATCTTCACACAGGGTTGGTACAATTGCGCCCGAGCGGGAAAGCATTCATAGCAGTTGAGTTCATATATTCGCGAATTGTTGGTCAATCGACGTACTGACTCCACATCAAAGGAGCATCGGTCTTGGGCCTATCGATCGGTCGCAGCGAACTCAGCAAATTCCTCATCAGTTCCAGGTGCACGGGCGATCCATCATTATTCACGAGACCCAGGCTTGGCCGATGCTCAATTTCTCTTCAAACTCTGATCTGTCTGATTCTTTTTCTGAATAGTCATGTCTTTGCGCAGACTTCTTCGACGGGCGCCTTGTTGGGAATAGTCGTCGATGCTTCGGGAGCAAGTCTTCCCAACGCCACCGTCGAGATCAGAGATGAAGATTTAACGATCAGTCGGTCGACCCAGTGCGATGCCGAAGGTCGCTTTCTCTTTCCATTGTTGCCGCCGGGAACATATGAGGTTACGGCGCAAAGGGACGGATTCGGACAGGCACAATCAATCACTGCGAAAGTGTTTGTGACCGAGAGCGTTCAGTTGACTATTCCTATGAAGGTCGTAGGCGTCACACAACACATAGAAGTGAAAGCGAACGCTTCACAAATCCAAACCGACATCTCGCTGGGCCGCGTGGTGGATGCAAGAACAATCCAAAATCTACCGTTGGTGACACGCAACTTTACGCAGATCGTCAACCTATCACCCGGCATTTTGAGTGGCGTCAACAATGCAGGACAACTAGGAGCGGGTAGCGGGGGGCTGTCGCAAATTGACCCGTCAAACGATGGTATTTTTGCGCACGGAGCACGTACTTATGACAATAGTTATGAATTTGACGGGATTCCGGTGAATGACACACAGGGCAGCAGCATTGCAAGTGGCGGAATTCCGATCCCCAACCCTGATGCGATCGAGGAATTTAGAGTGCAGACTGGACTCTATGATGTTTCCTTCGGTGAGCATGCTGGCGCGAACGTAAGTCTCATCACCAAAAGCGGCACGAATAGCCTTCACGGAACTGCATTTGAGTTCTTTCGCAATAACCTGCTGAATGCGAACGATTTCTTCTTCAACCGTTCCGGACAGCCTCGTCCAGACTTGAAGCAAAACCAGTTTGGACTGACGATCGGAGGGCCAATTCGGCGCGACAGGTTTTACTACTTCGGCTCATATCAAGGCACCCGACAAACAAATGGCCTTGCCTCAGGACAAGCCAGGATCTCTTGTTCGTCCACGATAGTCATGCCCCCTCTTACTGATGACCGTTCTGCTAAGGCAATAGGAGCCATGTTTGCCGGAATGACTGGCCAACTCGGAGGCGTTGCAATCAGCTCGGACGGGGCAAACATTAATCCAGTGGCGCTTGAACTACTAAATTTCAAACTATCAGATGGTTCGTATCTGATTCCAAATCCGAACTCGGAGAATACATCTTTGCCGCTTCCGAGTCAGGGCATAAGCACCATCAGCGATCCGTGCCATTTCGATGAAGATCAGATCCTTGCGAATTTCGATGCGAACCTTTCACCAAGTTCGCGCGTTTCTTTGCGCTGGATGCAATCCGATGGTGCAATGAATGTCACATTCCCAGGAAATGGCCTCAATGGAACGGGCAACGTTCATGGATTTCCCAGCGAGATCGACAACAATTTTCGCGTATTTTCGGCGTCCTACGTATGGTTTGCTCGACCGCAATTGCTGAACGAAGCGCGGTTCGGATATACCAGCACTTTGGGCTCCAGTTCTGCACAGGCTCCGTTTCAATGGTCCGATCTGGGCGTTTCGGCGGGGGCGATGAGTAATGAGAATGGATTGCCCAGCTTAGGAATAGTCGGTTCGATCAATCTTGCTAGTGGTTTTCCCCGAACCTTTGATCAACAGCGTATATTTTTTTCCGACACGCTTAACTATTCGCATTCACGACATTGGTTACAGCTTGGCGGTTCGTTGTCGCGGATTCATGATGACGCGAACCTCATTGGACTCGGATCTTTTGTCAATTTTCTCAGTTGGCCCGACTTCCTTCTCGGACTGAATGCCGAACAGAACGGTACGAACCTTTTTAGCAATGTCTATGAGTCCATCGACGATTATGGACTCTTGAATCGCAAGTACCGTAACTGGAATGGCTCTCTCTATCTTGGAGATCACTACCGAACAGGAAGCACCTTCACGATCGAGGCTGGGGTGAGATACGAGAGGCTGGGTCAATTCGCAGATGAGCTAGGGCGGAACTCTAGTTTCGACATTAGCCACGCCGATCCAAATCCTCCAGCAAATGGCAGCGTAGCGGGATATTTGGTTGCAAAGAACTATCAAGGCAATGTGCCGGCTGGAGTCATTCGCGCAGACAACGACGCCGCGAATTTTGACGAGGGACAGAACAGTATTGCTCCCAGGATCGGCTTTGCCTGGCAGCCGTTGACTCGTGCGACGGGTTTCGCGCTAAGAGCAGGCTATGGTTTTTTCTTTTCACAACCGACCGGGCAGGCTTTTTATCAAAACATAACGGGACCACCATTCTCATTGGCACGGATAAACGTCGGACGAACGAATGCCGCAGCTACCTTTGGCCACCCCTTTCCTGAGCCCTTTCCCACGCCCGCCTTCTTTCCTGACTTTCCTGCCTATTCCCCAACCAGCAACCTTACAATTGCCTCTGTATCTCCGGGTTTCCGTCCCTCGCTCATTCAACAATTTGGAGTGAATTGGCAACTGGAGTTCTCCAAGAACTGGCTCCTGGAAGTTGGATATGTCGGAACGCGCGGCACTCATTTGCTTAGATTGCGCTCGCTGAACCAAGCGGCCTTCGCGTCGCCCGGCGACCCGATCCGTGGAGTGGTCACAAATACGGTAGCTAACGTTGGTCTCCGTGTACCTGTTCAAGGAGTCTCGCCGGATGCGCTAACGATGGTTGAATCTGCTGGTACGTCCTGGTACAACGGCCTGGAAGCCAGCTTGAATAGGCGGCTGAGTCGAGGCCTCCAATTGCTTAGTTCTTACACTTTCTCCAAGAGCTTAGACAGCGATGGCAACAACATCAACGGAACCTCGGCCGGAAACTCACTTACCCTTGGAGACCAGGATTCGATCCGACAACGTTGGGGCAGAACAAGTTTTAACCGGACACATCGTTTCGTGTTGAGCCTCGTGTATGAATTGCCTTCACCTCAACAGCCATGGGCAAAGACAGTGTTGGGTGGGTGGTCGACGTCAGGGGTTGTGACTCTACAGTCAGGAACTGCGCTTACCATCAACTACGCTAACGCGACGAACATTCTTGGGATAAGCGAGGATCGGGCTCAATTAACGCCACGATGCAACAAATCAAACATCGTCAAGAATGCATCGATGGAGAGCAAGTTGGGAGCCTATTTCAATTCTTCCTGTTTTACAACACCGCCCATTGTCGGTGCCGACGGAGTTGGGACTACATTCGGTAACAGCTCGACAGGAATCGCAGATGGTCCTGGGCAATCCAACCTTGACTGGGCAGCAATGCGAACAGTAAAGACACACTGGCCGTACGAAGATACAAGTCTTCAATTTCGGGCAGAATTCTTCAATGCGCTGAACCATGCACAGTTCTCAAACCCGAACACGACGTATGGG
>JABDHA010000100.1 GCA_013285705.1 Acidobacteriota bacterium | reverse complement strand
TCTCGCCATGAAGCTCTATCTTTGACAACGCCTGATTCCAGAGACTCACAGAGGCGCTGCGGACGGCATTGAGGTCCCATGCCGGGGCTTCCTGCTGCACATTCTGACGTGCCTGCTCGGTGCTGATGAAAGAGATGCCGACCTTCGCTTGAATTGTTTGACGAGCGTGGGTTTGAAAGTCGAAGGTGAGCCCAAGCGGCTGGTCCTCACTCACTGCGGCTTCTTTGGCAGATGTGAGCGTGCTGCCAGCCCACGTCCGCGCAGTTGTAGAGTGGGTGTCGAGAGCCATATAAAAGTAGACGCGGTATTCGCCGCCTTTATTCCAGCCACCGGCATAGCGGCCCACACCCTCCGCTTCATGATCGGAGAGCAAACGCACTTCTCCACCGAGAAAGCGCTGCGACTCCGAGCCGGGTCCCTTGTTGAGGCAGTGGGCGACATTGACCGTAAGATGCGATTGCTGCGAGGCGGGAAATGTATAGCGATGGAAGCCGACGCGACGCGTCGAGGTCAGCTCTGCTTTCACGTCATAGCGGGTAAGATTTGCCGCGTAGTAGCCGGGATGGTTCACCTCTTCGCTGCGCGGCGATTTGATGTCTGCGATATCGAGCGGCCCGGTGACGGGAGCAACGAGAATGCTTCCGTATTTGCCCGAGGCTCCGCTGAGGTGCAGATGGCTGAAGCCGAGAATGCGGCCTCCGCTCATGTAGCCAAAGCCGGAGGGACGGGAGTCGAAGTTCTCCATATCCGGGCCAAGCTTGACCGCGCCAAAGGGCACGGCTGCTCCAACAAAGGTATTGCCGCCCCAATCCACGCCAAGGAAGGGATAGACGTCGTGGGTGTAATCCGTAGACGTGTTGCTGTGGCCGGATGTTGTGGTCTGAGCGAATGCGCCACACAGAACCAGCGCGCAACTGAAGTGAAAAAGAAAAGCTCTGGAGGCGAACCTGATACCCGATTGCACTCTTGATGTCCCCTGGGAAATTTCTGAAGCGCTGGAGCTGAGCAGCCCCAGCGCATTTTTGTTGTTGAGACTACTTTAGAACGAATAGCGAAGACTGGCCTGCATGGACCGCTGACCGTTCTTCTGCGTGACCTGACCGAACGTCGCATCCGTATAGTTCGTGTCCGGAGTGTTCCAGTTCGGATGGTTCGGGAAATCGAAGGCATCGAAGCGGAAAGAAAGCGACTGACCTTCGAAGGTATTGAAGCGCTTCAGGACTGCCGCGTTGAAGTACTCCTGTCCAGGAGCGCGGAGAAGGTTGCGGACATGCTGAGCGGTAAAGGTGCCGGCGGTTGGAGGTGTAAAGATCGGCGTGCCGTCAGCATTGACGGTGTTGAACCAGTAATTGCTGTCGCCTCCATTCGAGAACTTACCGTTGCCCTTCAGGTTTGCGCTAGGAGTGACCTGGAGCAGCTGATTGCCGCTGCCGGGGCCGACTCCTGCTACGTCAGTACCGGTTGCGATCGAGAACGGAGCGCCAGTCTGGAACTGGTAAGCCTGTGTAAGTTGCCATCCGCCGAGGGCTTCGTCGAGCAGACGATATCTGCTTTTGAATGGAATGCTGTACACGGAATTGAGAACCAGCACCTGGCGCACATCGTAGTCCGAAGGACCGCAGATCGCTTTCGGATCGAAGGTATTCGGGATCACTGTCTTCTGGAACGAATCGCAATCCCGCGATGAAGCATAGGTATAAGCGACGCCTAAACCGAGACCGTGAGAGAAGCGACGGTTCACATCCACTTGAAGGCCCTGATACACAGCGCCGTCGCCCTGCATCACCAGATTGATGGCTGAGTATCCCTGATAGGGACGCAGCGCATTTGCAGAGATGCCTTTGTTGGCTGGATTGGTCAGGGTTCCAGGTTGCAGCTGATTGATGTTGGCCGCGTACTGCTGATGCAGCGCACGCCGTCCGACATAGGAGACTTCCGCGACTGTTCCGAAGCCAATGTCACGCTCCACGGAGACGTTCCAGATGTATGCCTCGGGCTGGGGCGAGCTGCGGTCGATGTCGCCGGACAGGGTTGGATACGAGCCATTCGTGCCGGCTCCTGGATTGTCGGCTGTTCCGCTGCTGACGGAAGCTACCTGCTGAAGCGGCGGGATGCCTCCGGCGAAGACGAAGTCCGATACGCCCTGGCGATTCGTATAGCGGCCGAAGCCGCTGCGAAGCACGGTCTTGTCGTTTAACGAGTATGCGATGCCGATGCGGGGCTGAAAGAGAAACTTCTGCACATGAATGTAGCCGCGCGGAAGATTATGGAAGAGGTAGTTGTACTGGCCTGTTTCGGCGATCGGCACATGGCTTTTGGCGCTGGAGGTGAAGCCGTCGCCCCATAAAACTGTGCCGTTCAGCGGATCACCCGAGCCAGCGATGGGATTGCCCGTGGTCGGATTGACCTGCACGGCGCTCCCGGCGTTGTAGAACGCTGGATCGAAGCTTCCTGCGTTGTTCCAGAGGCTGTAGTAAGGAAGAATGCTGGTGTAGCGAAGACCATATTCAAGATGCAGCTTTGGTGTGGCCTTCCAGGAATCCTGCGCAAAGAAGTCGAACATGTTCGCGCGATATGGAGTCTCCGAGCGCGCTCCGACCTCGGAATAGGTGTAGTAGAGGCCCAGCGCTGCATCGGCCAGGTCCAGCCCTGTCCCATTTGTGTTGCTGTTGTTGAAGTCGAATTGCCCGTTCTGGTTGTTGGTCTGTCCTGCGGTCGAGGTGGAAAACGCGATCTGGTCGCGGTCATTCTCGCCGGAGCGCTCATAGACTCCGCCAGCGCGGATGGTATGGCTGCCGATGATGCGGGTGAATGTGTCGGCGAAGTCGAAGATTTCGCCTTGCGAATGGGATGGGTAGGTACTGCCATCCATGGCCGTGATGCTGGTGGTCGAATCGAATTTTACCGTGGGGATTTTATTCGGCAGGTCCTTTGTGCCGGGGAACAAGAAGGGATAGTTGACGTTGTACCGGGTGCGGTCATACAAGCCCGATGAGGTGTCGATGCTCAGCCGGGCGGCATCATGGCTGGCCGTCAGCAAAACCTCATTCATGGTGTTGGGGCTGAAGGTATGCACCCAGTCGAGCGAACCGGTCTCGTTGGGGCGATCGTAGAGTCGGGGGACCAAATCATAGGCGGCTGAAAATGGGTTGTCTTCGTGATAGAAGAAGTGCGTCAGGCGAAAGCGGATGTAGTCTTTATCATTGGGCACGATGTCGAGGTTGCCGCTGTCGATCTGCTGGTTGGCTGGATACTTTGCGACCTGCAGAAGATTTTCGGTACCTACAAGGAAATTGGGGGTGGGCGTGGGAAAGATGGAAAGCAGCCCTACGCCTGTCGGACTGAGGCGATTCGCCGGAATGACATTTCCCGCGAAGCAGCCTGGCCCACCGGTTGAAGCGCTGCACGGCAGAGACGACTGTGGGTCTTTGATGTAGCGATTCGTTTTCGGATTCCCTGTGATCAGCGAGCTGAAATCGCCCGTCCGGAACGCCGGGTTCGGGACGGTCACCGGATTGTCTACGGTCTGCGGATAGCGAACGAAGGCCTCGGAGTATAGGAAGAAGACCTTGCCCTTCGGCAAAACGTGCGGGACATACATGGGCCCATTCACGACGAAGCCAAACTGGTTGAAGGTAAATGGAGCGACGAAGTTCGTCTTCAGTGCTTCAGGATAAGCGGGGTTTGAGTTATTGCCGTTATCGTTGCGGACCCAGCTGTTGGCATTCAGCACCGGATTCTGAAAATACTCATAGGCACTGCCATGAAAACGGTTCGTGCCGCTCTTGGTGATAATCCGAATTTGTCCGCCAATGGAGTGGCCATACTCAGCCGGGTAATTTGTCGCGAGCACCTGAACTTCCTGTACCGCGTCCAGATCGGGAGTGCCGATCGAGTCTCCGGCGGCACGCACGCGCACGGCCACTGCGCCGTCATAGGTAATCAGGTTGTCGCGGTCGCGGCTGCCGTTGATCTGGATCGCTCCCTGGCCGGTGCTGAAGTTAAAGCTGGAGAGATTGCTGCCGGTGCCGGTACCGCTGGAACCGGTTGGGCTGGTAGGGCCGCTGGTGATGCCCGCCTTGGTGAGCGCGACGTAAATCGGGTTGCGGCCGTTTAAAGGAAGGTTCTCCACCTGATTGCTGGTGACGACGCGGCCCAGGGTTGCGCTATCGGCCTGCAATGCCGTCTCTTGCGCAGTGACTTGAATTGCCTGGGTCGTGTGTCCGACGACGAGTTGCAGATTTGCCGTCGTGGGCAAAGATGGGTCGAGATTGTTGCCGGTCCTGACGAGTTTTTCAAAGCCGGGAGCTTCGACTGTGAGGGTGTACTTGCCCGGTGACAATCCCGGAACGGTGTAAAAGCCAGACTGATTCGTCACCGTTTTGTGTTCAGCGCTTGTGGCTTCACTCGTTAGAGTCACGGCCGCATTCGCGACCACTGCGCCGGAGGTATCGGTAATGGTCCCGGATATGGAGGAGAGATCGGACTGTGCCCGAAGCGCAATCGGCAGGAACACGATGAGGAGAAGCAGGGCAAATCTGTGGAACGCTCCTCGCAGAGAGGATGGGCGGTTTGGTACCCTGCTGTTCTGGGAAAGTGGAAGGCATACTTCGTACTCCTGACCGCTTTTGTGGGGCTCGGCCGGGAGTCTGTTTGAAATGCTTGAGTGAAACATAAACCTCCATCGCAAAAATGAACCGGGTATCGACGATTTGTAGCCCGCTTCATAAATTTCGTGCTGCACCTTGATGCCTGAGTTATGCGCTTAGTATCGAAGGGCTCAAGTTTGGCGTGAAGGGGTTTACTCCGTGTATGAACGGCGCGCCCGCGTGAATTTTCAGGCGAAACGCTGTGGCATCAACGCGTTTGCGCCAGCAATATTCTTCTCTTTACACCGTGACAAGTCCGGCTGCGACGAGTGCCATTCATGGTCCTGTAATTTTCAGCACATACGCTGGAGATAAGAATTCGAGTCCAGTGCCCCCGTGCTTCGGAGATCCGACGCACAAAGATTTTCTTCCTTATGAAGACATTCGAATCCGCAACAAAACGGTCCGCCGGTTCGGACATGAAATGGACACCGGACACGCGACAGCCTAAACAGCCAGTTCACCTGTCCATTTCTGAGCACGCCAATGATCCTCACTGGGCTTTGGTGCAGCGTATTGTGGCCAGCCAGAGCCTTAGACGCTCCACGCTGCTGGCCAATTTTTTGCTGTTTGTTTGCGACCGCCATCTGTCCGGCAGAACGTCGGAGATTAATGAGAAGCAGATCGGCTTTCATGTCTTCGGCCGCATGGAGGGTTATAACGCGAGCGACGACAATATCGTTCGTAATTATGCGCGCACGCTGCGCAAGCGGCTGGAGGACTACTTTGCGACGGAAGGGCGGCATGAAGAATTCATACTGAGTATTCCGCGCGGTGGGTATGTGCCGGTATTCGCAGCAAAGGATGCGGAAGCTGATTCTGCGGAAGCACAGGCTGGAGGCTACGTTTCTGCTGGTCCAGGAGACGAGCCGGCCAATTCCGGTTCGCCGGGCATACTGGAGCGAAGCATTCTTGCGAGTCCCATTGAGGATGAGAGGATGCCTGATTCTCAAAGCCCATCCGATATTGGTTTCAGCGAGGCTGCTGAAGAGCATGACCTTCCTGAGCACGCAATCATTCCCGAAGAAGATGAAAGGCCAAAGCAAACTCCCAGATGGGGGCTCAAGCGTCTCTATATATTCGCCACGATATGTTCGATTACGCTGAGTGCTCTGGCTGGTTACGTCGGATCTCATGGTCTGCCGCGTGGATGGTTTCATCGTGAGCCGTCAGGAGCGAGTATCAGTCGCGCTTTCTGGAGCCGGATCTTCGAGGGAGATCGCAATACCTATATTGTTCCCACGGATGGCGGACTGGTCATGCTCCAGAGCTTTATCCGAGAGCACGTTTCCCTGGAAGACTATGCCAGCGGGAGTTATCGCACAGATTCCGCAATCGAGCACGGGATCACCGGATTGACTGGGAATCTGAAGGAAGACGATATGCAGCGGCTGGCGCGCAAGGTTGGCGCGCTGGGCAACCGGCGATACACGAGCATCGCCGATCTGGAATTAACGACACGGCTTGCCCGCCTGCAGGAGGTCGTGCCGGAACGCCTTCTGATACGGTACGCGCGCGATCTGCGCATCGATGACCTGCGCACCGACAACGTCATTCTGATTGGATCGATCGAAGGCAATCCCTGGGTCGATCTTTTTCAGCGGCAACTGAACTTCAGGTTTTTGCATGGAGCTGAATTTGGCGGGTCCGGAATTATCACGAATCAGCATCCGCTACCGGGAGAACGCCCAACCTACGCGAGCGAACCGAATGATCCCCTGCTGCGGACATACGGTGTGATTGCCTATGTGCCGAATCTTGATGGCACGGGCCATGTGTTGCTCATCGAAGGCGTCAATATGGCGGGGACACAAGCGGCGGGCGAATTTCTTCTCAATCCTGCGGAAATGCAAACGGCACTGGAGCGGGCGAAGGGGCCGAACGGAGTCATACGACCATTTGAGATCCTGATTGCGACAGATAATATCGCTGCGAATGCGTCCCAGCCGCATGTCTTGAGCGAGCGCGTCGGATTGCGGTAGTGTCGCGCATTGTCGCGAGTCTGTCACCGGAATGACACGTTGTCTCTTCACTGTTACAAGCATTGCATGGTCCTTCTTTGCGCGGCCACTTGTGACCGCTCCTCATCCGCTATCGATCGCGACCTCACATGAAATTTTGATGAACAGGCCTGTCTTGCTGACTCCGAATCCCCTTGAAATATAGAGGGGTAAGGCGGGGTGAAATCACAGTGTGCGGCGGAAACCGCTGAGAAATACACCTTTCTCTGAAGCTGTGACTATGGCCATGATCTCTCTACTTGTTCTCATGACGAAGCTTGCCAGCCAACTGTAGAGCGGCTGTCCTTGAGGAGAATCCCGATCGCTCTTCAACCGAGACGGGATAAAACACTGGAGCGAATTGTGAAACGTTTTTTCCTGGCGGCAGTGATGGCCTGTCTTCTGATCTTGCACTCTGCATCCCTCTACGCGCAATTTGAAACTGCCTCAGTGCTGGGCTATGTCCGTGATACTTCCGGCGCAGCATTGGCCAATGCGACCGTCTCACTGGCGAATCAGGAGACGAAGCTGGGTGTAACCGTAAAGACCGATGCCGCCGGCGCCTATGAATTTCCCGACGTCAAAGTTGGTGAATATCAGATTACAGCCGGTGCCGAGGGCTTCGACAACAGCACGACACAGTCTTTCAGGGTAACGGTGAACGCCCGGCAACGTGTCGATGTGATGCTGAAGATCGGCTCCAACAAAGAAACCGTTACGGTGAGTTCCGGCGCTGAGCTGCTCGAGACTGACTCGAGCGAGCGCGGCCAGGTCATCGGCACGCGCGAGGTTGAAAATCTGCCGCTGAATGGCCGTGCTTACGCCGATCTAGCAGCGCTGGTCCCCGGTGTTCGCCGCAACATCCTCGAAAACACGACCGATTCCAGCCGCGACGCCAGCTTCAATGTCAACGGCCAGCGCAGCGAGTTCAATAACTTCCTCCTCGACGGTCTCGACAATAACGCCTACGGAACCTCTAACCAGGGCTTTTCAAATCAGGCGATCCCGCCCTCGCCGGATGCGATCAACGAGTTCCGCGTCGAAACCGACAACTACAGCGCCGAGTACGGACGCTCTGCCGGAGCAGTCATCAACGTCAGCATTCGCAGCGGCACAAATCAGTTTCACGGCAAGGCTTACGACTATCTCCGTAACACTGTTTTCAACGCAATCGGTCCGTTCACGCCTCCACAGAATCCCCTCACCGGTAAGCCGCAGAAACCGATCCTTATCCGCAACCAGTTTGGAGGGACCATTGGCGGTCCCATCTGGAAAGACCACACATTTTTCTTTGCCGATTATGAAGGCACTCGCCAGATCGTCCGCGCCATTATGCAGGCGACCGTTCCCACCGCCAACCAGAACGGTACCAGCGCTGTCGCACAAGCCAACGGGGGCTATACCTTTCTCGCAGCCAATGGCACGGCGGAAGGCTCCACTCCAGTTCCTCTACTGAATCCGCTCACCGGCCAGACTTACCCTAACGGCGTCATTCCCTTCGGCGACCCATCTGTTTCGTCTTTCGCCAAGGGAGTTCTGGCTGCACTGCCTGCATCCAACGTGCCCGGCAATCCCCTTGCCAACAATTACGCCTCGCTGCCGCCTGACACCATCAATGACGACAAGGGCGACATACGCGTTGACCAAACCTTCAATGCGCAGACGACGGCCTTTGTCCGCTATAGCGAGCACCAAGGGAAGATCGCTTCGCCACCCAATATTCAGGGGCCAGCCGGCGGCAACAGCAACGGCGACGTGAATATATTCAATCAGCAGATTGCCGGCGGCGTTACGCACACCTTCAATCAGAACTCGATCCTCGACGCGCGCTTTGCCTTTACACGGACCGATGGCGGCAAGAGCCCGTATGGCCAGACCTTGACTAGTCTGATGAGCGGCATTCCCGGTCTGCCCAGCGACCCCACGGTCGTGCGCAGCCTCAATGTCCAGAGCGTCAACAATTACTCGCAGTTCGGCAACCAGGGCAGTAACCCACAATTTCAGAATCCGTATGCATACAATCCGAAGGTCAACTACACATGGATT
The DNA here is from genome assembly GCA_013285705.1 of Acidobacteriota bacterium. Taxonomy (GTDB): domain Bacteria; phylum Acidobacteriota; class Terriglobia; order Terriglobales; family Acidobacteriaceae; genus Alloacidobacterium. The sequence goes on along the minus strand of JABDHA010000100.1, from coordinate 4,666 downwards.
CGCGGCCGCAGCACCTATAAAGTGGGCTACGAGTATCAGTCTATCTTCACCACGATTGACGACTTTAATCCTGTTTACGGGCAGGACACCTACAATGGCGGCTATAGCTACACGGGTGCTTCCGCCAGTGCTCTCAGTGCAGCCGATAGTGGAACAAAAGAAGCCGTCGCTCTCGCCGACTTTCTTTTTGGCGCGCGTGACACCTTTCAGCTTAATAATTTTGTTCAGGTCCATCTCAATCAGCGCATGCACTACATGTACTTCCAGGATGACATTCGCGTGAACTCGCGCCTCACGGTGAACGCCGGCCTGCGCTATGAGCTTGTCACTCCGCAGTGGGAGTCGAACAACCTGCTCTCGAACTACGATCCGGATACGCAATCGCTTATTCAGGCCAAGTCCGGCTCCATTTACGATCGCGCTCTGGTCAATATGCCGAAGCTTGATTTTGCTCCACGCTTAGGCTTTGCTTACTCGGTCGATCCGAAGACAGTCATTCGCGCAGGCTATGGACTGAGCTATGCTCAGTTCAATCGTGAAGGCGGAGAGAATCTTCTCGTCTATAACCTGCCCGCCATCGTCAACACAAATATTGTGCAAGGGCCGCAGTTTGCAAATCCGGGTGTTCTCGGCAAACAGGCGCCACTTCCGGTTTGCACTTCAGAGCAGGCTGGCATGCCTTATAACCCGAATAACCAGACTCCATGTTTCCGCACCACTACCCAGGGCTATCCAAGCGGCTTCACCAGCCCCTCCAATGTCACGGCCGCCAGCAATCTCACCACGCAGGCGCGCTATATACCGAAAGACCTGCCTACCGGCTATATCGAAAGCTATCATCTCACCATCCAGCGAGAGCTTGGGCCCTCGACATCACTTGATGTGGCCTACGTCGGCTCGCATGGCGTGAAGCTGCAGGTGCTGGCCGATCTCAATCAGTCCAGCGCGAATCCTGTCACCGCGACATGCAATCCGCAGGTCACCAGCGGTTGCCTCACACTGGCGCAGCGCCGTCCGATTCAGAGCTTCACGACCATTGAAGAGACGCTTCCCGACGGCTTTCTCAGTTACAACGCCCTGCAGGCGAAGCTAGAACATCGTACCGGCCACGGCCTCTATCTTCTCAACTCATTCACCTGGTCCCGTGCCATAGACAATGCCGCAGGTCACCTGGATACACCTGACGGCGACAACTCCCGCATCAATCTCGCCAATCCTCTCGGCGAGCGCGGGCCTTCCGCTTACAACCAGCCCCTCAACGACATCCTCTCCCTCGTCTATGACCTGCCCTATGGCAGAGGCCGCATGTTCGGGAGCAATGCTCCACTGGCAATGCAGGAGATCCTCGGCGGCTGGCAACTGACGGCTATCAACAGCGCCAGCAGCGGAATGCCGGTCAACATTACTTACTCGCCAAATAGCTTTCAACAAGCCAGCACATTGCTGGTGCAGCGCCCCAATCAGGCACGCGGGAATCCTGTCCTGCCTAAAAAAGATCGCATCAAGATCGGGGGCAATCAGGACATCGTGGTCCTTCAGAATCCTGTCTTCATGAATGTCACAAATCCGGTTTTCAGCTTGCCCGATGTCAACCATCCTTACGGCAACGCCGGTCGCAACTCCGTTCGCTTCGATCCTTTCTATCAACTCGACATCGGACTGCATAAGAGTTTTCCGCTTTATCGTGAAGGCACGACGTTTGATTTCCGGGCTGAGGCTTTCAACGTACTCAACCAGACCAACTATGCCTTTCCGCAGAGCACCTTCAGCCCATCATCGACCAGCTTTGGCGTGGTCGCGGCTGGTTCTACTTATCCGGCCCGCATCCTGCAATTTGCCGGCAAGATCATCTTCTAAACTCAACCCGACGGAGGCTATCGCACATGGATCGCAGACAATTCACCACCCTCGGAGCCGCATCCCTCGGCAGCCTTCTCGTCCGGAGACTCTGGGCTGAGCAGGTCCGAACGACAGCTTCCGCTGAGAAGTTCTATTTCGCGCTGGTGGCGGATACGCACATCATCGACAACTACTATGTCAAAGGCAGCGAGAATGGTGTCGAAGATAATGAGAGCATTCTGGTGACGACTCCGCGTTTCACATCGGCGCGCGATCTCATCAATTCGCTCAATCCTGCCATTGAACAGGTCTTTCTTATCGGGGATTATTTTCACAACTATCCTTCCCCCGATTACGACTTTTACTTCAAAAACACGACCCGTCTCGACAACGCCAAGGCCATCTCCGATGGCTTCAAGGCCCCGGTGCATCTGGGCTTCGGCAATCACGATTATGATGTCCGGCATATTCCACGCGAGATGAGCCATCGCCTCTTCAAAGCGAAGTTCAATGCCGAGCCGTATTCTGTGCTGGACTACAAAGGCTACAAATTTATTCATCTGAATAATTTTCTTGGCAGCACCCAGGACCATGCCGCATCGGATTTCAATCCCAACATCGGCTCCCTTGGCGAAGAACAACTCCAATGGTTCGAGGCACAGCTTCAGCAGCACAAGCCAACTTTCGTCTTCATCCACTACCCGTTGATTCAGGATCAGGCCGCCGAGTTTGGCGATTATGGCGTGCAACCGCTTCTCCGCAAATACAAAGACACGATTCAGCTTGTTGTTTCCGGTCACATGCACAAGTGGATCGACTTCGCACACACCTACGGCCCGCAGCATTATGTGATGGCAGCCACGCGCTATGACCCGAATGCCTACATGCTGATGGAAGTAGATACGAAGCGCGCGACGTGGCGATTTATGAATCAGAGCCTCGTCGATTGGTCCACGCATTACAGCAAGCCTTATCAAGGTTGATTCCGATAAGGCTTGCTTTTATCGAAAGAAAACTCGTATCAGGTTCGATATTCCTCAGGAGATTTCATGTTCGTTACGTCCCGCACTGCTCTCAGGACTGCTGCATTTGTAACGGGTGTTGCTGCCGCCTTCTCGCTCGCTTATTGCCAATCATCGAGTGAGACATCAGAGATCAAGCTCAATCAAATTCAGGTTATCGGCACGCATAACAGCTATCATGCCGGCATTGCACCCAATGAGGCTAAGCTATGGCAGGCGAAGTATGCCGATGCTTACAAAGGACTCGACTACCAGCACGAACCACTGCCTCAACAGTTCGACAGCGGCGTTCGTCAAATCGAACTCGACGTGTATGCGGACACAAAAGGCGGCCTCTATGCACATCCGCAGGGACCGTCGATGGTCGCCGACGCGCATCTTCCGCCTGACCCTGATTTCGATCCCAACGGAGTCATGATGAAGCCCGGATTCAAGGTGATGCATGTCCAGGACGTCGACTATCGCAGCACCTGCCAGCCCTTTACCGGCTGTCTCCAGATTATCCGGCAGTGGTCACAGGCTCATCCCAATCACATACCTATCTTCATTCTTGTCGAAACCAAGCAGGGCAAGCCACACGGCAAACTGCACCTGACTGAGCCGGAGCCTTTCACATCCGCTACCTTCGACGCTCTCGATGCGGAGATACGGTCTGTCTTTGCGCCCAATGAAATGATCACGCCGGATGATGTTCGCGGCCATTATGAAACGCTCAATGAAGCTGTTCTCGCCGGCAATTGGCCAACCCTCGCCAGCGCGCGCGGCAAGGTTGTCTTCCTCATGGACCAGCGTCCCGTCGGCCCCGTCTATCTAGACGGTCACCCCTTGCTTCGCGGCCGCGTTATCTTCACCAATGCCGAGCCCGGTCAGCCTGACGCTGCTTTTATAGAGCGCAATGACGGCACTGCTGCTGATATTTCCGCTCTTGTCCGCCAAGGTTATCTCATTCGCGCGCGCACCGATTCTGACACGAAGGAAGCCAGGGTCAACGACACCACCACGCGGGATGCCATGTTCGCAAGCGGCGCACAGCTTCTCAGTACTGACTATCCCGTCGACGAACCTGCTCGCTGGGACGGTCACTTCGTTGTTACTCTTCCAGGCAATGCGGTTGCACGCTGCAACCCGATCAACGCTCCAGCCGGATGCAATGCGGATCGCCTAAAGTAGCTTGCGGACCCGATGTATGGACGACGCGCTCCGGATAGATTCTGGAGCGCGGGTCAGAATCGGTAGTCTGGTTTTAGTTCGCAACGGTAGACCGTGGTTTTCTCTTTGTCGCTGCCAATTTGGACAGTGCAATTCGCCCAGCTTAAATTGAGATCTGGGCCTAGCGGAAATACCATCGGCGAGCCATCGATATCAGCCTCAAGGCTCACGCCCTCCTGGGTGGGCGGCAGAGTAAAGTTGAGCGTCCGGCCAAAGATGACAGGGTACAGTTCACGGACGTTGGCGCTGATTCCCGTCTGATAGACCTCAGCCTCCATCAGGAAGGTGGCCGTATCCGACCAGTTCAGAGCGGAAACGCGGATGTTGCGGCCACCACGAATAAATCCACTTGAGTCGATTTTGGTGAACGGGCACGGTCCGGCAATGCAGGAGGCTCTTACATTGCTGAAGGTCTTGTCTGCGCCAGCATCCAGCGTCGCAGATGCAGAAGAAGCCTTCCACTTTCCATCCGGTGAACATGGAGACTGGTCATCGCAGGGCACGTTTCCTTTATTAACGACCTCAAAGGTCTTGACGGCGCTACCTACATTTGTCTCTGTGCGGGAGTTAGTCGTATATCTCACGCGGATGTTGGT
>JABDHA010000099.1 GCA_013285705.1 Acidobacteriota bacterium | reverse complement strand
CCCCATCCGCGAACCTTGTGCCCCAGCGGCTCGCCGTGCGGGATAAATCGCCTCACGAACCCTTCGCTGACAATCATCACGTTTTGGGATTCGGGGCCATCACGCAGGGTGAAATCGCGGCCTGCAACCAGCGGGATTTTCATGACGTCGAAGTAACCCGGTCCCACGAGGTTGCGGTAAATCTTCATGTTCTCAGTTGGAGTTGGCTGATATCGCTCCACCTCAGTGGGCTCCCAGTTTCCGCCGTAGAAGCCAAGCGGCACCGTGTCAGCATAACTGACCGCAATTACGCCAGGGTGCCGTTTTAAACGCTCAGTCATCAGCTGGCAAAATGAATCCGCCTGCTGCTGAGTGTAGCCGCTGGTGGACAGGTTGAATTGAGCAAGCGCTTGACCTTCGGGAGAAAATCCAGGCGCCATGGCACGGAGAGATTGGAAGCTTTTCAGGAAGACTCCGGCTCCGATCATCGCGATCACGGCCAATGCCACCTCAGCGACAACCAGCAGACCTCGGAGGCGATGTGATTTCGCACCAGGTAGATCGCCCCGTCCGCATCCTTTTAGCACTTCATTAACATTGGCCCGCGCCGCTTGGAGCGCCGGCGCCACGCCCGCGAGAATTGCGGCGACCACCGCCAATAGAATGGTGAACCCGAGTATGGGGCCGACCAGCGGAGATTCGATCATTGAAGGTGCAGCTATGGAGGGAAGGAGCCACCGCAGAGCCCCCCTCAGCCAACTGGTCATTATCAGACCCAAGAGAGATCCGCATAACGCGAGGAGCATCGACTCAATCATTAGTTGGCGGGCCAGACGCCGCGGACTGGCCCCTAGCGCTAGACGAGTGCTGAATTCCCTCTGGCGCCCCGTGGAGCGAGCCAGCAGCAAATTTGCCACATTCGCGCAGACAATCAGGAAAAGCACTGAGGACGCAGCCATCAATATCTCGATGGGTTTCAGCAGCATCTCTTGAGGGCCCCAATGCGATCGCCACAAGGGCACTACGTTAATCCCGATACCCAGGTCTTCATGGCCATTTACCTTTGCCATCAAAGCTACGAGTGCTGCCGCCTCATAACGGGCCTGCTCGACAGTCACAGTCGGCTTTAGACGAGCCAGCATTGTGAAATTCCGAGTGCCGCGATCCTCCAACATCCACGTCCCCGTGTGGGTGATCTGACCGTACATCGACAGCGGAGCCCAGATTTGGTAGTCGAGTCCCGTTTGAGTTCCGTGAAACTCCTCGGAGCCCACGCCAATGATCGTGAACTGCACGCGGTTGATGCGCAGCGTCGAGCCGATTGCGGACATACTGGCATTGAAGCGCTTTAGCCAGAAACTGTGGCTTATCACGGCGACGGGGTGGGCGTTTTGCGCGTCGCTCTTCTCGTCCTGAGAGAAGAATCGCCCGACTTCCGGCTTTATTCCGAGAACGTCGAAGAAATTGCCGGACACAAGTTCGCACCAAGTCCGCTCACTCGAGCGTTCATCGCCTACCGCGAGCGCCCCACGTCCGATTGCGGATATATCCATTAAACTCAAGTGGTCGCGGTAGTCGCGGAAATCAGGGAATGACGTACCAAGCGGCGCGGCGGCTGTGGCACCTTCGTTCGCAAAATTCTCCACTGCTACCAGGCGCGATGAGTCGGTTGTTCCGGGAAGTGGATTAAAGAGCAGAGGCCTGATCCAACCAAAGGTCGTGGCGCAAGCTCCGATGCCCAAAGCCATCGTGAGAATAATGACGGCAGAAAATCCCGGTGCCTTTAAAAGTTGCCTGAACGCGGATTTCAGGTCGGATAGCATGGCGAATATTAGAATATTTAGCAGGCACCATGCCAAGGAAATGGACCTAGCTCTTGTACTTACGCATAAACTCTTTACGACGATTGGTTAGCCGGCGTCGAACGCCCTGATATCAGAAAATGGGATCAGGCATTCCCAGAATCGGGAACAACCGGGGTATGAATTCCCGCGCGAAGCTCGTTGTAGCATTTTCTCAATGATGTCCCCGTTCCCTTTTAAAAAGGGTGCGTTTTCGTACAACCAGAAGATCCGCCAGCTAGCGCACTTCATTCCGCTCGCAGCGCAATCAAAGGATCGACTCTCGTAGCCCGCCAGGCGGGGAGCCAACAGGCGAACAAGGCAACCGCGACAAGTGTCACGGCGGTCCCGATCAACGTCAGTGGGTCGGTGCCAGTTACACCGTAGAGGCTGCTGGCAATGAAGCGGGTAAGCGCGACGGCACCGGCCACTCCGGCTATGCTACCGGACACAGCGAGCCACATGGCTTGCCGCACAATTAGCGAAACGATATCGGCAGCGCGGGCGCCCAATGCCATGCGCACCCCAATTTCGTGGGTGCGGCGTGTGACATTGTAGGAGAGCAAGGCGTAGAGTCCTAGGCAGGCAAGTATCAGGGCAAACGCGCTGCAAAATTTGGCGACTTGGACGAGGGTGCGCTCCTTGGCGAGTTGTTGATCCAAAACATCCTCCATCGTTCGGAGATCCTGGATCGGCGCATTCGGATCGATTCGCTTAATTACTGCGCGAACGCTCTGAGCCAGTGCGAGCGGAGCTCCCGTGGTTCGCAGCGCCATCGGTACCCCCAACGAACCTATGCTGGGTACATAAATCACGAGTTGGCTGTCATCCCTCAGACTGGCAAATTTGATATCCCTAGCTACGCCGATTATCTCGGCATTGTTAAACGAGGAGCAGCTAATATGGCGTCCGACGGGATCGGTATTGCCGAAAAACCTTCGCGCTATCGACTCGCTAATGACCACTGTCGGAATGGGGATCGAAGCCGCGCTGCTGGTCGGGAAGACATCAGTAAAGCCAAATTCCCGCCCCCGGACCAAAGGTATGCCCAAGTCCGCAAAAAAGCGCGGGCCAGCAGTGGCAAGATAGGCCTCCATTTTCTCGTCACGCCGGGGTACGTAGCCCTCCACGCTCATGGAAAGAGGCACCACCGAATTCACCTGGCCGCCACTCAATCCTCGTCCCGAAACGGTTGCGCTGCGAACGCCGGGCAACGTTTCAAGGGCAGCCAAGATTTCCTTTTCCAGGTTGGCCCGGTGGTTGCCGTCATAGCCAGGGAAGCCAACAGAGAAGAACAGTAAGTTTTCCCGATTAAAGCCCAAATCGACGTTTTTGAGGCCCTGAAGGCTACGGATGAGCAGGCTCGCACTTGCCAGTAGGCAAACGGAGATTCCGATCTGTGCCACAACCAGCGCCTCGCTCGTCCATTGGTGTGAACCTCCCGCCGATGTGTGGGCCTGATTCTTAAAGGCTGAGACAAGATCGCTTTGCTTGAACCGCAGAATCGGGATTAGCGCGATAACAATTCCGGTAATCATCGACACTGCGACCGCAAACAGCACAACGGAGGCGTCGGGACTAAGATTTATCGAGGAATCAGTCTGGCCCACGAAATAGCTGGCAAGTGCGTCGGTGAGCCAGTGCATGACGAGTAGCCCCAGTAGACCGCCCGCGAACGCGAGGAGAAGGCCTTCCATCATGAGTTGACGGACGAGCCGGCTGCGCGCGGCCCCAAGGGCCGCGCGCACCGCAAATTCGCGCCGGCGCATAATTGTGCGCACGAGCAATAGGCCCCCGACATTCGCGCAGCATATAGCCAATACGAGACTCACCACCCCCATCAAAGTGAAAAGTACTTGCCGGATCCCTCCTCCTCGGAAGTCAGGTCCGAGCCGAAGTCGTCCGCTCCCTCCGGGGACGAGATTGAGCTTTCCCCAATCTCGGCCTCGCTCGGCGGTTGGGATGCCGATGTTGCTCCCCTCTGCCTGGTAGATTGTGTCCAATTCGGCGCCTGCGACATCGCGTTTTACTTCGGGCCGTAGGCGGCCTATGATCTCAAACCCGCTGGCTCGCGGTGATTGAAGGATTTGACTCCAAGGAGGACTGAAGAGCGGAAGCGCATGAATCGGCATCCATAAGTCTACCGCGGCCCCGGGCTCGAAGCCGAAAAATCCGGGTCGCGCGATGCCCACAACCTCAAAAGGAACGTTCTTGAGAAGAACCGTCTTGCCCAGAATTCGCAGGTCCGAGCCGAATTTCCCCTGCCAGAGAGAATAGCTGAGGACGACAACAGCGCGAGGAGCGTCCTTCCTGTCGTCGTCCGACTCCAAAGTGCGGCCGAAGAAGGCCGGCACACCTAGGATCGAAAAAAAATTCCCCGAGACCGCAGTGTAGGCGACGGGCATCCCGTTGCTTTGGCCGAGCCCGCTTGCGATCAAGAAAGTACTATCCCGGGTAGAGGCGATCAAACCGACAAGCGATTCTGCCTGATCTCGAAGCAGTTCGTAGGTCGGATAGGAGAACCGTTCGCCTCCTTGGCGGTTGGTTCCGTTCGATGCGAGAACCAATTGCTTCGGATCGCGCACGGGCAGTGCACGCAATAGAATCGCGTCGAAAAGAGTGAAGACCGCGATACTTACCCCAATACCAAGCCCCAAAATCAGGACGGCTATGGCGGTAAACCCCGGAGATTTACGGGCCTGCCGAATGGCGTATTTCAGGTCTGAGCGCACGGAAGACGGCCGCCCCGTCTGAAACATGACAATGGTGCTGATTAGAACACCCGGCAAGTAGGAATGACTCGGAGAGCCGTCAAAAGAGCCTGCATAAACGTCGGCGGCCCGTGTTCGACAAAGGGTGCATTCAAGAACTGGGACCTTAGCAATCGACTCGAAGGTGCCGACCGATATTCCCTTCGCTCACTCCTCCCGCATGAGAAGGGATGGATCGACAGCAAGTGCTCGCAGCGCAGGAACGGCTGAGGCCGCAATACCTAGCAGCACCATACGGAACAAATCAGGTGGACCCTGATTCGGGACTCAGTACGAGTGATTCGGACCAATTGGAACGAGGCGCTCAATTACTGTCGCCAACACAGCTTCAGGCTTTGCGAAACATCCTTGTTCAGTTCCACCAGCGAGACGCGATGTTTCGATCTTTGGGGAATACCAGTGTAACTTTGTGATAGACGCAAAAACTCTTTGGCTACTCTTGCAGCATTGGAGCCTCAGATATTCTCTCAACTTCCATCAAACTAGGCTGTCCGGCTGCGTTTAATTGCACGAGTCCGTGCACTCGTGCCCGTTTGTCCAATAATCTTTTAATATCAGCCTCGAACTGGAGCTGGTATCGGCATCGAAGTTCAAGCACATCCCCTATTTCCAAGCGGCGCAGGTAGAATCGCCTAAGATCAAGATCCACCTCCCTTATCCATCCCTCAAAATCAGCCGTATTTGGCGCCTCCATCACAGACGTCAGCTGCTCTCGCAGCTTTTGTTTGGTCTCCGGCGTCAGTTTAACGCTCGATGACTCGTCACCACGGACTCCCCGAACCCCGATTTCTATAGAATTGACCCCATTCTTGACCGATCTACTGGACGGAGCGAGATGTTGCATTGCCGAAACTGCAACGTCTCGCACTCTCGGATCCGGGACATTCTCGACAAATGCCGATTCAGCCGCATCCCCGGCAATGAATCTGCTCACGACACCCAAGGTTCTCACTGCTTTACGCGTCGCGTCAAGATACGGATCGACTTCTTCACCTAGAGGAGGAGTCGAGTCGTCCCCCGATTCAGTAACATTCAAGCCGACGTAGAGACTGCCAGGTGCGAGTGCGGCCAACCCCAAGTTTAAGTCCTTGGGCAATTCCTTCGAATTGGCCAGACCAAGAATCGCAGCTGCAACATTTCGAACCTCTGCGTTTACATCGAAAAAAAGGTTTGAAAGAATCGTAAGGCGCGGAGAGTGCTTGTCCAAAGCTGGCCCTTCCAAATGAACCACGAGGTCGGAGTTATCTAGGACCCGAGCGAGCGAAAAATCGCTCGTGTAAAGCTCTTCTATCGCAGCGCGGTATGGTGAAAGTAGCGCCTCCTGTTGTTCCTCTGATAAACCTGCCTGTTGCGCAAACATGGCAATCGAGGCCATGCCATCTTGAAGGATGGCGGCCTTTTGCCGCGCTTCTGTTAGCCAAGTGGTCACAACGTGGAATTCCTGTCCCTAGAGACTAATCCTCAAGATACCCTTCCGAAAGTTTTTTGGCAGCTTCAACGTCTGGAGCACTTGAATTCTCTCTCCTTGAAAGTAGTCAACAAAACCGATTGTCGATCCGTAGAGAACGGCTTTCGGGTGCACATGATAGACGGACTTAATGAATGGCTCGTTCAAAATCTGGACTAAGGCCGCGGAGGAACCGGCTACAGCGTTCGGCATCGGTAGTTCGATTACAACATCGACGTCTCCGGGGGCTGCCTTGTTTGTGGTAAAGCTGCCATCAACGTAAACATACCTAATCAGTCCTATCCCACTTACAAGGGACACATAATCCTCGAGGCCAGTACACCTGTCCGAACGCGGAATGTTGATCCCATAGGCGGCGCGTATCTCGGCAAGTGTTGCGGGGTGAATGCCAGGAGGCAGAAAGCCGCTGGCGTTGAGCGGAGGAATTGGCACGGTCCCTGGAGGCTATTGGTCTTGAATTGATCGCTACTGTGGCTGGCGCCCAGGGGCCTCGCCGAGACAATATCACCCGATTCAATTTCGTTCACAACGAAACTCAAGATACCAAAGACCGTAGATTCGCTTAGTTTACGCCAACTACTGCCTAAGGGATGCACCGGCGACAGTTTGCTGGGACCGAACTGGAACAGGCCACCGTCTGCCGTAGGGGGCCATGGCAGTCGGTCCGGACCAATCAAAACTTTGGAGTGATGGAGACTAGGTCCCCAGGGGCTGCTACGTAGTCGGATCCCTCGCTCCACACCTTGTCATTGAGAAGCACCTTAAATGCAAAATTTTCGTGAGGATCAGAGACGATCATAACCCATTCCCCATTCTTTACCTGGTGCATCGGGATTCCCTTGTTCCAGGTCAAACCTGCTCCGCTTCCTCGGATATAGAGATTGTTCCCGTAACCCACGTCGATCTTGGCCAAAATCGTCGTGGCCAAATCCTTCGCCAGCCGGCGGCGAGCCCGCTCGGGCGGCCTTGCGTTGTCAAGGCCGCCGACTCCCGTGAGTCCCGGACTCGCAAACTCCAGCTTGGCCAAGCGTTCCCATTTCGGAGTCCCTCGCATCCTAGAAGATGGGGATGCCTTCTTCGCCACCCGTGTGGCTGGCCTACTCTTCGTTTGTGTGAGTGACGCCATTGGAAGACCAAAATTCGTTAAGGTTGGCCAGAACCGAGTTGACCTGTTCGAACTTAACAAACGCGTGCGGACAATCAAGCAACTCCGACCACCATTTGTGCGAATGCCGAGCCGTCTCTACCCATACCATGCCCGCTGAACTGGCTGCCGCGATCTCCACCGCGACCGTCACCAGCATAACGCCGACAAGCGGAAATTCTTGGGCGCTATATCTGGTGACGCCAAAATTGGTCCCCACGAAGTCAACGACCACGTCTCCGGTCCACGCGCTCCGCAGAAGCATGGAGCCGGCAAGAGGACGGTCGCCTTCATCTATTCGGGCCTGGAGAAGCGCAAAGCATTCCTGGCTCTTGCCGCGCATACCTTTCCATTTCGGATAATCGGGTGCGTCTGCTGCAAACTCGTCCCTCAAGCTCCTGTACTTGAGATAGGTCGCCTCAGCATAGGTTTCCACCAGCGCTTGTTCCTCGGCCGGGACCGTGTCCCTCGATCGCCGGTATTCTTCGAGTACTGTATTTGAATCGGCGGCGGCAACCCATTCCACGACTATCGCGGCGCCAGGATCACGATATTTGAACTTCCAAGGGCCCATAAAGTTAGGACAGATACGAGGTGTGCATGCTAAGTGTCACGCCCATTGCCACTTCGCCGGCCGGACAAAGGGCGACGCCAAAGTCTTCGACAGCCTTTGGCAAGGTGTCGAATTAGCGATTGTTCGGTTTGGTCTATTGGATTGCTATTAGGCGATTGGACGGGGACGGACAGATGGCCGAAGATGTGGCGCAGGTCGTATTTCGGGAACCATATCGATCATTGCGAATCCTTGAACGCCCTATATCCCCGCTAGGTTCGCTGCGGCGCAACATTTCCGACGACCTCCACACCTCGGAATTTCGCTAACTCAAGCGACAACTCCACTGGAAGCACCGCGCCGATTTCCCCTATGCGCTCGATAAATGCATTTATCCAAGCGAGATCCCGAATTTTCCTAGAGGCAAGCTGTCTAGCTACCACTAAGTACGGATTTACAAGCAGCACGTAAGCGAATGGCCGGTTGCCGCTTTCGGCGACCTTGATGAAACCTTGAGCCCTCAAAAACTTCATGTGCTCACGCCACGTTCTTGCGCCACGCTTCCCGGTGTAACCGGCAGAATACACGGATGCGCTTTCGTCGCCGATCTTAAGGAATCCTGCATCGAAGGCGCGCGCCCAAAGATCGAGATACACCTTCGAAGGGTTGCCAGCGGATTTCGATCTTCCAGAGTTCACGAGCAGCATAATCAGCGGCAAAATCCTCGGGATAGACACGAATCCTTTGGCCCCAAGGTTCCACACCTCCGCCTCGCAATCCCCGAAGATACGCTGGCGCTCCTCCAGACGCTTTCGGGCCATTTGGTTTCCTATTGCAGTTGCCATAGCTTACGTCATTTTCCGAAACAGAAACGCCCCCCAGCGGTTTGGCTGGACCACAACAACTTCGCTGGAAGCGAGGCTTGTGGTCCAGGTCGTACCAGCCACTGAGAGGCGCTTTTTGTTGAACATTCCGCGTGGAATGCGGCCTTCAACAAAATGGTAGTTTAGAATATAACCCGTTGTGTCACAATAGCTAAGATTCGTCATTTCGGCCGTGCTCCAATTGGGGAATCGAGATTTATAGACATTTGAATCCGCGTTTTTATGCGCCAATATAGATCTGAATCGGCGAAAAATCGCACCTGCATAATTCGCGATCTCCTCTGAAAAATGGAGTTTTATTAGGGTCAAAGTAGTTATCCTCGTATCTTGTTATCGCTGGTTGTCGCGTCATCGTGTGATCGTGTTGCGGCTAGTCAAACCAAGAATATGAATACGGTTCCAAGTACCGGCACCGTCACTCACAAATCGCCCTGGCTGTCGGCGGCCAAAATCCTCTAGATTCATGCCCGACCGGACTCCAAAAGAGTTAGATCCGGAAGATTCGGGCTGGTTCGCGACCGACTGCGCTTGGTCCCTCTATGGAATGGTCATATTTGGCCTGCTATTGCGCGATAAATGCTCGATTGTTCGATTCCGGCTCGCGCCTCCAATTTGATTACCAATAGGTTACGAGTCTTGCCACCTATAAAGCGAAGCGGAATTTAACAAGCTGCGGGAAAGTCACAGAAATCTGAAACTTGTTGAATGCGCGATACCCGAGCACACGATTCCTCTAATGCCCCCCTCCATTTTCAACGCTGGTGATCGGGTTATGCTTACGTCGGGCGGCGCTGTCATGACGATCGAGACTATCGATGGTCCGGTGGCGCATTGCACCTGGTTTGTTGATGGGAAAAGGTTGGAACGAGCGACCTTTCAGCTCACGTCTCTAGTGCCCGCGCCGCCAAGAAGGGTCGGTGTGACCGTAATCGGACCTCGCCCAGACCGCTATAGGCACTTGTGAATGCAATCGTAGACGAGGATATTAGGAACGCTTGGAATCTTGATCACGACAGAACCCGTGATCTGATCGCGACTGAGACGAGGCGCGCTCATGAGAAGGCCGCGGGCGTCGGAAGGACGGGCACCGCATTTGCCGCGAGCGAACTATCGAAGGCGCTTTGTCCCGCAGTCGAGGCAAAGGCACAAAGGCTAATCTTAAGAACGAAGGCGATTTTTGAAGCACATGGAGAAGAGCCAACCGCGGCCGACGACGGGGTCTTACGCCAGCGACTTCAGCAACTCCTGGAGAGCGAATCGTCTGACGTTCTTGCTGCGATTCAGAAGGCAAATGTAGGCGAAACGCCAGTGACGCGCATGGCTCAACAAGAGCTAGAACGGGTCCGCTCTAGGTTCGATCAAGACATGAAGCTCATGTTGGTGTCGTTGAGGACGACGGCCGCTGCAAAGGCGCAGACCTCCATGAACATTCGCGACTCAACCGTGCAAATCGGAAACTATAACGTTCAGAACAATCAGGTGACTGTGTTTCGAGACATCGTTGCACAAATCGACGCTTCCCAACACACGGAGGCCGAGAAAGCCGCCGCCAAGAGCAAGGTGACGGAATTATTGACACATCCCGTAATTGTGAGCGTCGTCGGCGCCATTGCCGAGAAGGTATTTCGAGGGTGAGTCGATTCGCTCGCGGCGCTGAATGCGGCTAGATGCATCGTTCTCCATGCCCTAAAATCGAGAGCATACTGAAAATCGCGGCGGAAAATCCCGAGCTTAGTCCGCCGCCGAAAAGAGGGTACACGCGGGAGGGCAGTTTTACTATTGCCACACTATTGCCAGATATGCGTCCTTCCGTGCCGTTCCTTTCATCAGCATGCATACACCAACGGTCGGGCAGAAATTCCGTATTGCGGTGATAGTCGCCGCTTACGAGGGAAAAACAGATCGCCGGCCGACTTCCGAAGGAAACGACTTGCATGGGTTCGAATCCCTGTGGGCCCACCACCTCAGTCATTCCGTATCAATAGGAAGTAGAACTCGGCCCGTTTACACTTCCACGCAAATGATGCATGCCCCGGAGTGAATTCGGTTCGAAACAGGAAACCAGTTCTGAGAAAGCCAATCCGTTTCCCGGGCGGCAGTGCGAAAATCTCCGAATGAATTTTTTGTGAAACTTGCCACAAGAGAGACCTGATTGTTGAAATATCTGAGCAATTGGAAATCAACTGCTCGTAACTCGACAGCCGTTGGAAACCCCAAATGCAAGAAGGACAGGGAGGGAAAACATATGATTACGGAACATCGGATGCTGCCTGATAAGATGGCGAGTCACGTGGATTCAAATTCGCGTTGCGCGGGCAAAGGTTTCGGCAAATCCCCCAAAGCGTGGAGGGCGAGGTTCGGAACGGCGCTAGCCGCCGCAGGCGCGTGCTGCCTGCTGTTCGCGGCGCCGCTGCGGGCGCAGATCAATGATTCGATGCTGCCCACTTGGGCGCAGCAAACCTGGGACCCCGGCATCCCCGGAGGCATTCCCCTCGACAACGATTCGCTGCGTCCGGCGAGCGTCTGGCTGCCGTCGGGAAATCCTTACAGTGGATACTCGGTCAATCCCGCGCTGGCCGGCTCCGCGAACGCCGCGGCATTCACGACCGCAATGCAGAACGCCATCAACTCGGCGGTCGCTGCGGCGACGCCCTCGAGTCGGCAGATCGTCTATCTCGCACCGGGCGAATATTTCGTGAACCCCCAGACCGACCCTGACGGCAGCGGCGCGAGCGTTGGCCTCTATGTGCGGGGTGATAACGTCACGATCCGCGGATCGGGTTCGGCCCAGACCAGCATCGTCGCGACCGCCGCCTTCCAGAGCCTGACGGTGGGTTACGGCACGCTCGTCCTCATCGGCCATCGTTACGCAACCGCGATTGCGCAATACGATGTGGAAAATGTCACGTCCAATGCCCTCAAGGGATCGACCACCATCACGGTCGCGAGTCCGACCTCCTATGTAGTGGGCGACGTCATCACGATCGACCACCAGGACGGTGCTGCCGCGTTTGATCCCGGCAACGTGGCGGAACTCAATGACTCGATTATCTGGATCTATGACGACGCGTATTTCCAGCCGGAGCCAAGCGCCAACTTAAACGCCGGTCCCTATACGGGCGCCCCGGCCTTTGGCACCGTGAACAGCATGGCGAGCGCCAACAGCAACGCCGTAAATGTCATGCCGACATGGCGCACGATACAGCAGATGGATGAGATCACGGCCATCAGCACCAACGGCAGCACGGTCACGCTCACGCTCGAGGACCCCCTGAACATGGATTTTCCGTCCACTTTGAATCCGCAGGTTTGGCGAACCGTTCCTCTGGACACGGCCTCGCTTCCGGTGGGCAACCAGTGGGACGGCCTGGAAAACATCCGCATCGCCGGAGGTTCTGACCAGTGGGAGTTTCCCGGCGGCTGCGTAGGCCTGTCCTTCCTGGCCTACAGTTGGGTGGAAAATGTCGAGGCCGACGGCACGCAGGATTCGAGCGACGAGACCGATTATCCCGGCAAATATGGCGACAACATCGGCCTGGGCCATTGCTATCGATGCCAAGTCACAGGCTCCTATTCGCACGGGTCCATCAACGAAGCGCCGGACAACACGGGAACTCAGGGGGCGTACGGCATCGATGTCACCAATGCCAGCACGCAATGCCTGATCGATAACAACATCTCGACCGCCAACGATAAGCTGATCGTGATGCGCAATTCCGGCGGCTGCAATGTCATCGCCTACAACTACGTCGACAATGTGCAGGACTGGGATGCTCCGGGATGGCTGGAAACCGGCCTCGACGCCAGCCACGCGGCCTTTGACCATAGCAATCTCTTTGAGGGCAACTGGGCACCCGACATAGGCAACGACGGGACGCACGGCAACGATGGCGACGACGTATACCTGCGGAACTACGCCAACGGCAGTAACTCCTCCCAATTCACGCCCACCATGACCTCGGATCTCCACGCGGTCAGCGCCTTCGGCTACGACTCCCACAACGCATTTCTGGGCAATGTGCTTGAGCAGACATCGACGGCGGAGGGAGCGCTCGTCTATGAAGTGACGTCGTCGTCCCAGAGCGGCACGCCGATCTACGAACTTGGCTTCATCGGTGGTATCGGATGGGACGACGGGTATTCTGCGAGCCAAATTTGGATAGACGGCAATTGGGACAATTTCAACAATAGCCAACAGTGGCCGAACGGCACTGTCACGATACCGAACTCTTTCTATCTGACCTCGGCGCCGACTTACTTCAGCGGCTACACCTGGCCCTGGGTGAATCCCGCGTCAGGAACAACAAGCACTCTTCCCGCTATGGCACGGTATAACTCGGGCAATCCTGTGCCCCAACCCACGCCTACGCCGACACCGACAACGACGCCAACACCGACGCCGACCCCGACGCCCACGCATACTCCGTCGCCAACGCCGACGCCGAGTCCGACACCCACGCATACCCCGTCGCCAACGCCGACTCCGACTCCAACGCCCACGCCAAGCGGGGGCATAAGGTACGTCCAGACCGTCCAAACGGACTATTCGGCCGGCAGCACTTCGTTCACTTCCAGCAGCATCACGACCTCAAGTGGTGATCTGCTCGTGGCCCAGGTGGCGCTCTATAACTGGCAGGGGGTGCCGGACATCACCTCAATCAAGCTCGATGGCTCGACCAGTTTCACCATCAGCGACGACCTGACACCCGCCGGTGGCGGTTATCGGGTTGTCCTCGCCTACCTGCCCAACGTTTCGGCGGGAGCCCACACCCTCACCGTGACTGCGAACGGCAACATGCTCAACGCGGCCCTGATCGCGTCGGAGTTCTCCGGCGTGGCCACGTCATCCCCGGTTGACGGGGCGGGCGCCTCCGCGAATGGCTACGGTTACACTCCCAACAGCGGAACTTTCACCACCACAAACGGCAGCGACCTCTGGGTCGCGGTCTTTACTGGAGGGACGACCACGACAAGTGTCACGGCCGGATCGGGCTGGACCGTACCCGCCAACGGCTACGCGACCGGCACCGGCTCATCCGCACCGGAGTGCGGATTGGAGTACCAGATCGCGAGCAACCAGACATCGGGCAGTGGCTCGTTCACCATTACCTCTGAGCCTAACTGGTCTGCGGCCGCCATCGCCTTTAAGCCGGCGTCTGGGTCGCCAACTCCCACGCCGACCCCAACGCCCACGCCGACCCCGAGTCCCACCCATACACCGTCGCCAACGCCCACTCCGACCCCGACGCCGACCCATACTCCGTCGCCAACTCCGACACCGAGCCCGACACCCACGCCGACTCCGTCGCCCACGCATACTCCGTCGCCAACTCCAACGCCGACCCCGTCGCCGACGCCCACGCCGACTCCAACGCCCACGCCAAGGTATGTCCAAACGGTCCAAACGGACTACTCGGCC
>JABDHA010000098.1 GCA_013285705.1 Acidobacteriota bacterium | reverse complement strand
TTTTGAGTTAAATACGCTAAGATATCAATAAGTATTGATTGCAGAGCAACTTCGCAAGCCCGCAAACGCCGTTTTGCAGTAGTTCGGTAAGCCCAAACCATTTCGCTTACCTTGTAATCGATACCTATCTGCTGTTCCGGCTACCATGGCCTGTCTCCTTTGGCTTGCCAAAGCTAAGTTTCCAGTCAATATGTGTAAGCGGTGGAATGACCCTCGCCAGCTTAAAATGTTCGCGTTCACGGAACCAGTCAGCGCTTCCAAGGTAAAGGTTCCCGGGCTTTGCCAACAGTGGACCCTGTTTGCGCACCGAAGGAATTTGCTGCTTCACGGCTACCTGAGGCGCATTCGGTAGCTCTTGTCCATACATGACGGCGACAAAGAGCACCATAAATGTAGTCACGAGTAGCACTATGCCCACATAGGCATGGGTGCAATCGTGTCTAATGGTATGTTTCATAACCCCTCCTTGCGTGAGGGGCGAGCTAAGAAGGACAACTATCAGATGGGGCTGACTTAATTCAGAACCATGACGGAGCCGATAATAAGGACTCTTCTCCGCAGCCAGTGTCTCAAAGACGCAGAATAATAACTGAGCCAAACAGCTCAGTTCGGCGGGATTAGATGTTCTGCTGGATAGAAGGCGATGCTAAATGGGTGATCCAGACCATGGCGAACTTTTCGATTTTGATTGCCTTTCCGTCGTGGTCGACACCGCGAAGGGCAAAGATAGTACTTGCACCAGAATCTGCCAAGAAGAGGTCGCCAGTCGGAGCAGAGCCGATGATAACAATTCATTCCCTAAACGCGTATCCTTATGAATATCAGTAAGTGAAACTTAGGCACCCCATGGGCACCACAAGAGAGAACCTCGTTGAAGGTTGCGCGCATCCCTTCTAAAACATCTCTGATTTCAAATCCAGGCTGTTCAATCTGCTCACGGAGGCCTATGCTCTGACACACAGGAGATAAGCATGTCCAAGAAAGAGCCCAAAAGTGCTAAGAATATGAGTGCCCAGGAGTCGGTAGAGAATCTCTTTCACCCTAAGCCTTCGGGGAACGCCAAAAAGCACGCCGAAGGCGCGAAGAAACCGAGGAAGAAAGGCTCTTAACCCATCCCCTCAGGTACAGGTGTGAAATTCGCCACATGCGCCGCTTCTTGAAGACGAATCTCTGCTGCTCAGCGTTACTCGTACGCTGAGAGACGCACACAGTGGCTCGTCCGGATATCGGTGTGTGTTCATTCGATCGGCCAGTTGACCAGGCCGTCGGTCTTCCCCAGCGCTTCACCAGCCTATCCCAGGCTATGCCACAGATTTTCTTTCGCCAGGCGTCTGTCCCTGGACGAGTTCATCGAAGAGCGAGCGGTACTCGATCATCGCCGTTCGCAGGTCTTCCGTGCTTGCCTTGTCTCCAGCAAGCCGCATCGCCACCCCATGCGCAGAACGGTAGTATTCCACAAGGCGAGGATGGTCAACGGAAAGATCCGCGGCGCGCTGATCGAAATCGGCTACAGGATAGCCTCGTGCCTGCATGAGCGAAGAGACCAGCTCATCGGCTTCTGTGACCGAACCCTTCGGATGATCGACGAAGCGGGATTGCACCGAGTGCCACTCAGCCAGAAAGCGTTCCCGCTCCGTGGCGCCAAGCTCGCGGATCTTCAGAGTTCGCACTCGGGTCTCACGATCCACCAGCTTCGCTTCGGCCTTGTGTTGGGACCCGTGCTCAACAATAGCCCGGTCGTACTCTGGTCCAAAACGCTCGCGTAGTCCCGCGGTAGTCTTTCTGCGTTCTCGCACGTACAGTGCCATACCAACAACAATGATCAGAGCGATCACAACCAAGCCAACTATCACTCTGGGATCCATCAGGTTAAGATGCATCGCGTCCTCCTATACATTGAATGTCCGCGACCGCGAGAGTCTGATTTGGGAAACTTCCTCGCACGGGGCAAAGCATCATGCGTAATTAGTCTCGAACCGACGGGCTTCCGAAAGCTGGTCAGAATTGCTCATAGAGGCTCATAAGGGAGGACGTTGGATACTATGGGCACTAAG
The DNA here is from genome assembly GCA_013285705.1 of Acidobacteriota bacterium. Lineage (GTDB taxonomy): Bacteria > Acidobacteriota > Terriglobia > Terriglobales > Acidobacteriaceae > Alloacidobacterium. Next base: position 12,715 of record JABDHA010000098.1, on the reverse strand, counting down.
AGAACACTCACTATCGATGAGAACTTCGTCCAGCGCTGGGTGGACTATAATTTGCTTACTCGATAAAGAGTTCCCCGCACACACTCTCCGAGTGGGAGATTCCCATGGCGATCAAAAGCCCCGTTCTCATAGAAAAGAAAGGGCGAAAGACTCCAGGTAACAGGCGCGCACCTTTGAGCCCGGCAACGGCTCGTGAAGCGTTATCCAGTCCGGTAGCGAATGGCGCTACCGCTGAACGGACCGACGCATTTGATCCTCGCCCTTTCTTAACAAAACTTACAGCTGGAAAAACTAGTCGAGAGTACCAAGGTGATGAATCCGTCTTTTCGCAAGGGGACGCGGCGGATGCGGTGTTCTACATCCAGAGCGGCAAGGTGAAGCTCACGGTTGTATCCAAGAGTGGCAAAGAAGCCGTCGTTGCCATCCTCCCGGAAGCTAGCTTCTTTGGCGAGGGCTGTCTGGCGGGCCAACCGGTTCGCATGTCCACTGTTAGCACAGTCCAGCGGAGCACCATTATTCGGGTGGCGAAGTCGGTAATGTTAAACCTGCTCCATCAGGAGCCGGAATTTGCCGAACGCTTTCTTGCCTATCTGCTTTCCCGGAACATTCGAATGGAAGCGGATCTGGTGGATCACCTCTTCAACTCCAGCGAAAAACGCCTCGCCCGGCTTCTCCTGTTGCTGGCCAACTTTGGCCAGGAATCCAAGCCGATACCCGTCGTCGCGAAAATCAGTCAGGAGACCCTCGCCGAGATGATCGGCACCACACGTTCGCGCGTCAGCTTTTTCATGAATCGGTTTAGAGAGCTGGGCTTCATCGACTACAACAGCGGTGGCATGCACGTTCATAGTTCGCTCGTCAGCGTCGTTCTCCACGATTAATAGGCGGGAGAGGTTTGTTTGTGTTGTGGTAATGAGCAGGGCGAAAGGACAACGCTCATACCCCTCTTCTTCCCACGGTCTGGGACTCGAGTCTTCACGGAAGGCAAGAAGATGAGTGCGGTATCGCGATTGCCCATTAGGAGCGCCACACTACCGATGATCGCCTGAACGTTGTGCGCGACTCATGTCTGCCGTCCGAGTTGGTTCCAGCGTCGCCAAGGTGCCAACCCGATCCGCACCCGTAATCTGGTAGTTGTTGTACTGAATCGTCAATTCGGCGCGTCCGCCGAGCCGGATGGTGGTGACGCTATGGTTGCGGGACGGAAGCCAGAAATCGTTCACCTTCATGTACACCTGTTCGACTTCGTTACTCTTGGTCCAGAAGGAAGGATTCTTCGCTGGTTCTGCCTCTAGCCGGACTACGGCAAAGTCTTCTGCGTCCACCCAGATTCGGCCGCGGTAAAGAAACTTATCCTTCGTTTTGGGCTCAACGATAAGCACGTACATTGAACCGAAGGGCGTGCTCTCGAATCCGACCAGAGTGAAATCATAATTATCGCCGTTCAGAGCAGTGTGCCTTTGCGTTTCCGCGGCCAGCGCCTCCTTTTCAGCCTCCAGGAGCTTTTTAAATACCTTATCGATGATCATCCTGGATCCGGTCGCAGACTGAATCGTAAATTCTTTTGTTCCGGGCGATTGGTACTTTACGTCCACGACCATCTCCGCGCTACGGGTACCTGGAAAACCGTTGTAATTCACTCGGTAAATTCGGGTCCCGTGATAGGCATGCAAAGCCTGGGACCGCTCCAGATTCATCCGAACCAGGTTTGCTACAACTTGCTCCATGCTGAGCGGAGCATTTGCAATCGAGACTGGCATGCTTGGTTGTTGTGCGCCTGCAGGCCGCCGTATTCCTATGCAGAACAGGAACAGCAGGATCAACAAAACAGTACGGCTCGACAACCGTGTGTTTATTAAGGAATTCACTCGAATATCCGTTTTATATAGCTTCATTGTGCCGCCTTCATCGAGTGCGGAGCACTGCCATCGCCAGTATGGAAGTTTAGTCCCCTGAAAGCTGGTCAAATTTGACCAGAATATTCTTGCTGTGGTGTCGCACCTCACGGCACTACAAAGCGGAGCCGGGTACGAGCCTGCACCTGGAAACTGGCAAGGTCAACGGGAGAGCAACGTGGCAAATCATTTTGTGAGCGCTATTGACCAGCAGATCAGGCTATTGAGCCAGTAAGCTCAACCCGTTACTGGGCGCCTCGTCACTTCTGGAGCCATCAATGGCCTACAAAAAGACTCTCGCTTTTACGCCTCTCGATTTATTCAACAGGATGGACACTCAAACGACTACTCGGGACTACCGAAACAGACAGACTATCTTTGCGCAAGGCGATAAGGCTGACGCGATGTTCTACGTCCAGAATGGCAACGTGAAGTTGACAGTCGAGTCTAAGAGTGGAAAGAAAGCTGTGATCGCTATCTTACGGCACGGCGACTTTTTTGGTGAGGGTTGCCTGGCTAGACAGTCGCTGTGGACGTCTACTGCAATGGCGATTCAACCCTCCACCATCGCCCGGGTGAAAAGAGCGGCTATCGTTCGCATCATTCGTCGAGAACCCGCTTTTGCTAAGCTCTTTATCTCATATCTGTTATTTCGTATCGGCCGAATCGAAGACGAGTTTGTGGACCAAATCTTCAGTTCCAGCGAAAAACGATTGGCCAGAATCCTATTGCTGCTGGCAGGCGTTGGATTGCAATCAAAGCCGAAGCTAGCCCTGGTGAAAGTGAACCAGGAAACACTGGCAGAAATGGTTGGCACCACACGGTCCCGAGTGAGTTACTTCATGAACCGATTCCGGGAAATGGGGTTCATCGACTACAACGGCAGCCTACGGGTGCACAAGACGCTGCTCACCTTTCTCCTCAACGAGTAAAAGACACTCTGTTTCGTCAGCACCCGTAGAAACGCTCGACAGGGCGCACGGTGTCGATGGTTTCAGGGCCAGTGCGACAACGGATAGTGGGTGCCATCCTGTAAATGACACAAGCACCCATCTGAGATCGCATCAATGGCATGCGATTTCAAGCTGTGCAACCAAGGTGAGTGGGACTCGGGAGCGGCAAGGTCCGAGGGACGATCAACGTGGTCGCAGATGCCTGTGATGACAATGTGAGCACAATTGAACAGTCGGGCGGTTTTGCGCAATGGGATACTTCCCTAAGTCGTATCATCTGAGCTCCCGGGAGGGGTGCATGACCCCCAATATGAAAGTAAAACTCCTTATCGTAGACGATGAGTGGTCAATTCGAATGTCATTCTCGCAGATCTTTACTGAGTTTGGACATAGTGTGCGATCGGCTAAAGACGGTTTCTCCGCACTGTCGGAGATACGGCAAGAAACTCCTGACATCATTCTCTCTGACCTCAATATGCCAGGTATGTCTGGTTTCGAATTGCTCTCCGTGGTCCGTCGCCGGTTTCCCAAAATCCACGTGATCGCTATGAGCGGTAAGTTTTCGGGCGACGGTGTACCGCCTGGCGTTGCCGCTGACGCATTTTACGAAAAAGGAACCGATCTGGGTTCTTTGTTGCAGATCGTGGAAGCCATGACCTGCCAGGAGCGGTCGCCGTCTCTCCAACAGTCCAACATGTTGGCGCCCATCTGGATTCCGAGAAACGGACACGACCCTTCCGGAGAGGCCTACGTTATGATCACCTGCCCGGAGTGCCTGAGGACGTTCCCACAGGTTCTCGACGATGCCATCTGCGCTATCCACGAAACAGGTTGTGTCTATTGCTCCAGTTTGGTTCACTATGCAATCGTCCAGCCGGCAGATCCGGCGTCTCCCCAGGCTTTTCAGCGGAAACCGGGCACCGGAATGCCAACGCCTCTTAGCGTGCCCGATCTCAATTCGTGAAGTAATAAGAAAGAAGTCATGCCGATGCGCAATATAGCTGAACTTACCGTGCTCTTACGCGAACGCGTTGCTCTGCCCGATCACTTCAAACTTGTGACTGAAGAGTTTCGTGAAGGCTGGAACTTTGTGCTGTCCGGAGATGCGCACTGGCTGGACAAGAAGATCCGAAGGTGCGGATGGCATTTCATCCGAATTGCTGAAGGATCGTTAAAAAGTGGCGTTGGGCCATTACCGCAGGAAGCGATTGCCAACGCACTAAAGTTGGCTCTTCGTTGTGTAAGCGGGCGCTTCAATGCCGCGGAAGTCGGGCTTATTGAGTTGAAGGCGTATCCGTGGTTTGTTCTCGCCACGGTCAGAGTCTATCCGTATCAGATTCAGAAGAGCGCAATTCTTTCTATGTCAGATGAACCCGTGTGGATGCCTCCTCCGGGAAGGGTCGTCACCACAGACAAGCGAGGCTCGAAGATACTGGCGACGTTATGATTACGGGGCCAGCTTCAGAGTCTCCCTAGGACGGCTCATCCCATTCGTTGATACGAAGTTCGCATCGCCAAATTTCGCGCAAGGCAGATCAGACATCGACATCGTCTTACATAAGTATTACCCAACGGCAAACACCCCACTCATATCTTTCCCATCAAACCAGGCAGGAGAGACGATATGCGAAGGCCAAGGATCTTCACGCACGACAGAACGTTTACGCAGCCTATCGTGTGGGTTACTACCTTTTTCATGGTTGCGTTTCACATCGGAGCTTTGGTCTCACTGTTCTTCTTCAGTTGGAAGGCTTTCTTGGTCGCCATGATCTTGTGGTGGGTCGCCGGCGGTCTTGGTATAGGCGTGGGATATCATCGCCTTCTCACGCATCGTGGTTACAAAACTCCGAAGTGGATGGAATACTTTCTGACCGTGTGTGCCACTCTGGCTCTAGAAGGAGGTCCGATCTTTTGGGTTGCGACACATCGTCAGCATCACCAAAGCGCAGACAAGGAGGGCGACCCTCATTCTCCGCGCGAAGGCGGTTTTTGGGCCCATGTCGGCTGGCTCCTGACCGGCCAGACCATGCACAACGATGCGGCAAATCTCCTGCCTTATGTTCCTGACCTTCGCAAAGACAAGTTTCACGTTTGGATCAGCCGTTGGCACTGGGTGCCGATCACCGTACTGGGTATGGTCCTTCTTGTCGTCGGGGGATGGAAGTTTTTGTTGTGGGGTATTTTCTTTCGGACGGTTCTCGGACTCCACTCCACTTGGTTAGTGAACTCTGCGACTCATATGTGGGGGTCGCGACGGTTTCCCACCGGTGATACCTCTAGGAATAGCTTTTGGGTTGCTCTATTAACTTTCGGCGAGGGATGGCACAACAACCACCATGCCCGTCCCCAATCGTCTCGTCATGGTTTGGCCTGGTATGAGTTCGACTTTAACTGGTACACGATAGTCGCTCTACGGGTATTCGGGCTTGCGTGGGACGTGAAGGCATCGAGGCTCACCCCTGAGGGACACGTGGAAGTACCCATTTCACGAAAGGTCACGGCCTAAGGTACCAGGGCAAACGGCCCTTGTTATGTCCTCGTGCTAGCTAGACAAAGGGTCAGATGGTCATTACTCGGCAATCAGGCGGCACAACAGCGCATTGCTCGGTGACGTGCATCACGCGGATGACCGTAGGACCCCTGCCTGAGCAAAACAGCACAGCTTTTGGCATCTTATCGACGGATACTACCTGCAGGGGCCCGATAAATGATGCCTGCAACGATCTAAGTCCTTAAAAAAGAGAGTTATTCGGATGCGAGAACTTGAGCAGCACACAGTCTTTCTCCGCGAACATATCATGCTCCCCGAAGGCATCGCTTTGGCCGGCGAAACCATTTGCGAGGGATGGGTCGTCCTGCAATCGGGTGATGCACCGTGGCTGGATAAAACAATCCGTGGCCGTGGGTGGAACTCTAATGTGCTCACAAGAATGTATTGGAGAAGCGGATATGCAAACCACGCTCAGGATGCAATCCGTAGAGCAACACAGCTGGCTCTTCGTAAAGTGAACAAGCGCTTCAATGCCGCTGAAATCGGGCATGTTGTAGTGGCTAAGCACCTGTGGTTCTACTTTGCGAGAGTTGGGATCTTTTATCGTTACATCCAGGAGAGTCCCTTCCTGGGTAGCAGTGACGAACTTTCGACACCACCGGTTTCAATGACATTTGAAGCGAGACATGAACACACATAATTCGATTCCCAATTGCCGGCGCGGCAACTGTTTACCGCGTATGCTTAAGATATAGTCCGAATATTATTCCTCGCCTCCAGCCATCCATGCTTCGCTCCAGACGAGCACCTTTCAAGTAAGCCACAGGACGACTGGAGCCACTATGAGCCTTATTAAAAAAGCTGACGTAGAGAATTATTTTTCTGCGCGGCGCAAGAAAATCGTCTTTCCTTTTGGGCCAGTGAGCCAGCCGGATGCCACAGGCTACTCCGAAAACGGACGTCGCGACACAAACCCGAGCGTGACAAGTTCCGGCATATCGGCAGTCAAAAAGCCGCAAGCATGAACCCCCATACGATGTTCCTGCGCACCGAGTGCGTGCTGCCTGATGGACTTGATCTGATACAAGAGCGGTTTTGCGAAAAATGGATGTCTGTCAACGATACGATGGCCGCCGCTCTGGACGTAAAGGTCCGACATGCGGGTTGGCACTTCATGTGGTTAGAGGATGCCTATGCCCATTTCGGCGTCGGCCGCACAGCAACGTCGGCTATTGATAAGGCGATAGCTAGCGCCTTGCATCGAATTAAGGACAGATTCAACGCCGCTGAACTGGAGTCGATAAGTGTCTCGAAATACCTGGGCTTTCGAGTTGCTAAGATTACGCTCTACGCTCGCCAGATACAGCAACAGTCCTCGCTCAGCCTAGTTGATGAGATGACAATCCGACAGCTTGCGGCGCTGTAAACCGTTCAATCCCGCGGATGCACGGGACTGATTGACTCGTCTGGCTCGTGTCTTGCATGTACATCTCGAATAGCGTGCCGCGTCACGATTCACGTGAAAGCAGGGGACCATGCCTCTCTCGGAAATGCTTCGTAACGAAGAACCATGTGGATTCTCATCTCCAGTCACCACAAAAGCTGCCCCGATATCTCTGCCGACACGCATCGCCTTCGTTGGGAATTATCTACCGCGACAATGTGGCATTGCTACGTTCACGACCGATCTATGCACTGCGGTAGGGGCTGAATACGGCAATGGGCGCCTCTTCGCGATTCCCGTCAACGATCCGGAGTCAAGCTACCAATATCCCGAGCAGGTACGGCTAGAGCTTGCTCAGGAAGATTGTGCCTCCTATGAGCGGGCTGCCGAATTCCTTAATTTCAATGGTAACGACTTGGTCTGCCTGCAACACGAATACGGCATCTTCGGTGGTGTCGCAGGCAGTCACATACTGCTGTTGCTTCGCAAATTAAGAATGCCGCTGGTGACAACCCTTCATACAGTACTGCGCGAGCCGAATTCCAGCCAGCGTGCCGTGCTCGAAGAGATTGCCAATCTTTCGGATCGTTTGATCGCGATGAGCGAACACGCTGCATGTCTGTTACGCGATGTGTATGACGTGCCAAACGAAAAAATCGATGTTATCCCGCATGGCGTGCCCGACCTTCCATTCATGGACCCCAATTATTTCAAGGATTTGTTTGGTACCCAGGGAAAGTCCGTATTGCTCACCTTCGGCTTGCTTTCACCGAACAAAGGAATCGAAAACGTGATTCGGGCAATGCCGGCGATCCTGGCAAAGCACGAAAACCTGGTCTACATCGTTTCCGGAGCAACTCATCCACATATCAGGCGACGCGAGGGTGAACGATACAGGGAAGAGCTACAGGTGTTAGCTGAGGAATGCGGAGTTTCCTCGCACGTCATCTTCAACAACCGTTTTGTGAGCACCGAGGAATTGATCGAACACGTTGGCGCCGCAGATATCTACATCACTCCATATCGCCAGGAAGCCCAGATCGTTTCCGGCACACTTGCCATCGCACTCGGTGCCGGAAAAGCAATTATCTCCACACCATACTGGCATGCCAGAGAGCTTCTCGCCGATGGGCGCGGAGTCATTGTTCCGTTCGATGATCCTGACTCCATCGCAGAGGCAGCCATCAAGTTATTGGAAGACGACGCTGAGCGGCATGCGATGCGAAAACGTGCTTATCTTCATTCACGCGGTACAACATGGCAAAAGACCGCGCGGGCCTACATGGCCAGCTTCCAACGGGCGCGTGTCGAACGAATGTTGCGGCCACGTGCCGCACTGCAGGACATTTTTGCGGCAAAGACAACAGATAGAGTGCCCGCGCTGGATACCTCGCACTTATTAAGCATGACCGACGACACGGGTATGTTGCAGCACGCCATCTTTTCTCTACCCAATTGTCTTGAAGGCTATACGACTGATGACAATGCACGAGCCCTCATCGTGGCAACGCTGCTAGACGGGCCGCTCCTTTCTGACCGCTACGCGCACGCTCCACTTTCCGGCCGGTATCTGGCTTTTCTATGGCTTGCCTTTCATGAGAAGACAGGGAGGTTCAGGAATTTCCTAAGCTACGACCGCAAATGGCAAGAAGACGTAGGTTCAGAGGACAGCCACGGCCGCGCCCTATGGGCTCTCGGTACAGTGCTTGGCCGCTCGGAAGACGCCGGCTTGAGAGGCGCGGCAGGCAGGCTCTTCGAGGCTGCGCTCCCAGCTGCGCTGACGTTCACCAGTCCCCGCGCCTGGGCATTCTCTGTACTGGGTATGCAGGCATATCTGGATTGGTTCCCCGGAGACAGGGTGATCCAAGCTGCCCGGAATCTCCTTGCAGACCGTCTGCTGGATATCTATGAACGCAGCCATTCAGAGACGTGGCAGTGGTTTGAGAAAAGCCTCTCTTACTCGAATGCAAGGTTGTCGCAGGCACTCTTGCTTGCAGGATGGCATAGCGAGAACAAGAGGATGATCGAAGTAGGATATGAGTCCCTCCGTTGGCTTGTCGCGGCGCAGCACCGAGGGGAAGAAGACATTTTCGTCCCGATAGGATCGAGGGGATTTTTCACGGAGAACGGTGAAAAGGCGCGCTTCGATCAGCAACCAGTTGAAGCCTGCGCAACCATCTCCGCTTGTTTGCAGGCATATCGAGTAACAGAAGAGAAGGTCTGGCTTGACGAGGCATGGTGCGCCTTCCGCTGGTTTCTCGGTGAAAACGATCTACAGGTTCCGCTCTACGATGCGACGACAGGCGGCTGTAAAGACGGTCTTCATCCCGATCGAGTGAATGAAAACCAGGGAGCCGAATCAACCCTGTCGTTCCTGATGTCATTGCTCGAAATGCAAAACATCGAAGCGCCAATTACAGAGAACCAGAATCAGGAAATGAGTGTCTGTCTTTGAATTCAATTAGGCTTCCAGCTGCATCACCGGAATACGTCACTGTTGACCAACAGAATGCGCAAATGCCCACCGATGATTCTCTGTTTGTGCGACACCCCGGCAATCCCATCCTCAGCCGGGAAAGTTGGCCTTATCCGGTCAACAGCGTCTTCAATGCCGGCGTTACATTGCTGGCTGATGGAGACACCTTGTTGCTTTGCCGCGTAGAAGACCGCCGAGGGCTATCGCATCTCTGCGCTGCGCGTTCTGCGAACGGAATCGATGGATGGCGAATCGATCCCCATCCAACATTGATGGCGAATCCACGGGAATATCCGGAAGAGATCTGGGGGATCGAAGATCCGCGCATTACCTATGTTCCGGAGTTGGAGCAGTATGCAGTGGCCTATACCTCCTACGCTCGCGGTGGTCCGGGCGTTTCACTTGCACTGACCAAGGACTTCAAGAGTTTTGAGCGATATGGCGTGATCATGCCGCCAGAAGACAAGGACGCTGCTCTACTGCCGCGTAGAATCGGAGGCTTCTGGGCTCTCATTCATCGACCTGTGACGACGCTTGGCGCTCACATGTGGATTTCATATTCGCCAGATCTGCAACATTGGGGCAGCCACAAAGTGATGCTCGAGGCGCGACGCGGTGGGTGGTGGGATGCAAACAAGATCGGCCTTTGTTCCCCGCCGATCGAAACCACGAAGGGCTGGCTGACAATCTATCACGGTGTGCGACATACAGCATCCGGCAGCATCTACCGGTTAGGTCTTGCTCTGTTCGACCTCGATAATCCACACATCTGTTTACAGAGGGGAAACTCCTGGATGTTTAGCCCTGAAGCGCCCTACGAGCGGGGAGGGGATGTTAACGATGTTGTGTTTCCATGCGGACAAACCATCGGAGCCGACGGAGACACCATTCATCTCTATTACGGAGCAGGCGACTCATGCATGGCGATGGCAACTGGTAGCGTCCGTACTCTTCTCTCTTGGCTCGATTTCAATTCCAGCGCTCGAGATGGAATTGATTCTTAGCGTACCGGTCACCGAATTGGAAAGGGCTACCTGAAATGAATTCTATAGAACTGAACTGGCCTAGCAGTGTTCCACGGATACTCTGGATGGGCCGGAATTGTCCTCGCTGTAGCTCGATCGAATTCCAGACGGCCGACTCGCATTCTCTGGATCGGCTTCTGAGACTGTTCGGGTTGTCCCCGATTCGCTGTGTCAATTGTTGGCGACGGTACTATCGGTTTGGGAAGCAAAGATCAGATAAAACATAACTGCTGCCGAAAACAATGGGAGCTCTGCTTCATTGCATCAGGACGAAAGAGAGAACATAATGGGCAACTCAACATGTTCGTCCAGCCATACCTCGAATGATCTGTTGTTTAGTTTGGACGGGGGGCGCTCTCGGCGATCACTGAATTATGAGATCGTCGCTCAAAGTGCGGAAGAGGTGCAGGACACACAGAACGCTCCTTCCGTCAGCATGGGATCCTACCTGATCGATTCTGGACAAACGCAGCTTCTGACCACGATCAGCATCTATAGCGAGCGCGGAGAAAGCCGAGAGCAGGTACGGTTGCTCTATATGAATGCTGTTGCACTTCGAGTCTGGAAAGCTATGGGCAAGAAACCAAGGCTGATCGGTGCACAGCATCGTCCATCACGAACGGCCGTACTGGCGTTTGGCGTTCCGTTCAGTGAATAGGGAGCGCCAAGCCAGAGAAACAGGTTACGGCTAGCGTCGGAGAATCCGTATGTGGAAGCGATGGCGATTCGCGGGTATGGTAATAGCGGCAGTCCAAGTAGCCGGTGTCTCTGTCGCTGTCGGGCAGGAAGCCTGGACGGAATCCGGCGCCATATCCGGGGTGCGAGAAGGCGGGTTGAGTGTCTATAGAGGCGTCCCATTTGCTGCCCCGCCGACTGGCGACTTGCGTTGGCGGCCTCCCGTGACTGTCACACCTTGGACTGGCACGCGCGAGACGGACGCGTTTGCCCCGGCATGTATGCAAATTGGCGTGTCCATGCCTGGCGAGAAGCCGCCCTCAGTGAGTGAGGATTGTCTCTATCTCAATATCTGGACGCCAGCGAAGAGCGCGCAAGAACGCCTGCCGGTGATCGTCTGGATCTATGGCGGGGGATACATCAACGGGTCGGCCTCGATGCCTTTGTACTGGGGCGACCAGCTTGCGCATAAAGGCGTGATTGTTGTCACGATTGCGTATCGACTTGGCCCGCTTGGCTTCCTTGCGCATCCGGAACTGACGCGCGAGTCCCCGCACCACTCGTCCGGCAACTACGGCCTGATGGACCAGATCGCCGCACTCCGTTGGATTCAGAGAAATATTGCAGCCTTCGGCGGCAATCCGAAAAACGTAACCATTGCCGGTCAATCTTCAGGATCGATATCAGTCAGCATCCTGATGGCCTCGCCGTTGGCGAAGGGCTTGTTTCAGCGTGCCATTGGAGAAAGCGGCGGTCTGTTTGAACCGTTCCAGCTAGCACCGAAATACCTGCTGGCCAATGCAGAGGGTGACGGGGAGAAGTACGCGGTTTCGCTGGGTGCATCCTCTCTCAAGGAACTACGCCGGCTGCCAGCAGATCGTCTCACTGGCAACGCTGGCGGCATTGTCCACCCGGTGATCGAACCCTATGTGCTTCCCGTTTCGCCCTACGAAGCATTCACGTCAGGGCAGCAGAACGATGTCCCGCTGCTCTTAGGCTCGAACGCCGAGGAGGCGCGTTCGTTAACGGATGTCAACCACGTGAAGGCCGCCACTTTCGACAGCGACATCGAGCATAGCTTCGGCCAGCTTCCGGCTCCGTTGGTCGCAGCGTATCCCCACTCGACCGATGAAGCGGCGCGACAGGCGAGGCTCGACCTCGAACGCGATCTCCGCTTCGGCTGGGACATGTGGGCGTGGGCGAGGTTGCAAGCCGGAACCGGGCACAACCCTGTCTACTACTACTCATTTCGACAGAAGCCGCCGTTCCCGGTCGGTTCGGTGTATGAAGGTTGGGGCGCGAGTCATTTCGCCGAGCTCTGGTATGTCTTCAATCATCTGGACCAGGAGCCCTGGCGCTGGAGCGAGGCCGACCGGAAAGTCGCCGAGGAGATGTCCAGCTACTGGGTCAATTTTGCGAGATCGGGCAATCCGAACAGTCCGGACCTTCCCCCGTGGCAAGCGTTCACCAACGCGGAGAGCAGGGTCCTGGCAATCGGCGATCCGATCACCGTCGACGGGGTGACGAATATCACCGGCCTGAAGGTTTTTGATGACGTCTACACGAGTGTGCGTGGCAAGCCATTTGCCGTGCGATAACGGCCATTCGTAGCGGCACGCCATGAACAGCCTTTAACGCCAGCCACCGTTTTTGCAGTGCTTACTCCTGATATCGAGCGTCGGATCATGGCGACCATTTGGAAACAGCCTCCGCGCGGTCTATACATAGCCGCACCATAGAGAATAGCCTTCAGCCG
>JABDHA010000097.1:3963-14877 GCA_013285705.1 Acidobacteriota bacterium | reverse complement strand
AACCGAGGATGCGAACGCGGAGCAGGATGACAGCTTAAAGGGACATGAGCCTGGCTTGATCATCTTTCGGCACTTCGAACCTGGGAAGGCTTCGAGTGATTCTTCTTCTGTCCTCTATCTCTTTCTCGTGGGAGAAACGCCTACGTCTGGTGTAGATGGTTTTCAGATACAGAAAGCCTTTCGCTATGAAGATGAACTAAAAAAAGTGGCAGAGAACGCGCAAGCATTTCAGCAACGGACGTTTGCTCGATCGTTCCGTGCCCACGATGTCCTTGCGATCATTGGTCCCACGTTCTCCGGATCGGCATTTCCGCTGCGCCAGGCAATCGATTCGGAATTCAAAAAAGATGGAGATATTCATTCGGCCTATGTGAGCGGAGCAACAGCTACGCGGTATGCCGCTGACGTTATCGCGGGAGATGCTCAATGCACCGATGACCAGAGTAAATCGAAGACACTTGGGAGTCCTTCAGGGTGCCGACAGATCCATTACAGCTCGTTTGAATTGGAATCTGTTTTTGCGGAGCAGGCTTTTGCACACCGCGTGGAGGACCACGGCGGAGATGCCTCCAAGGTGGCTATTCTTGTTGAAGATGGAACCGCATTTGGACAGGCTGTTGCGCACTATAGAGTGTCCGGGCCGATGATCATCAGGTTTCCGCGCGAAATCTCCATGCTCAGAAACGCCGAGACAGAGCACGACGGCAACGAGGACAAAAAAGACACGGTACCAAGCCCGTATCTGCACCTGTCTTTGAAGGATTCGAATATCTCCGACAGCGTGCCCCACCTTTCCGGACAGATGACGCCTTTCTCCCAGGAATCGGAGCTGATGGCGATTCAGCGGGACATACAGCGCAAGCGAGCGAGTTACGTCATCATCTCATCCACGAATATTCTCGACGCGCTTTTTCTCGCGCAGTTCCTGCACCGTGCTGTTCCGGATACGAGACTTGTTTTTGAGCGAGCCGACCTGTTATTTGAACGGGAGATCGACGATGAGGCATATATTGGTTCGCTTGCCATCACGCCATATCCGCTGACATGGCTCCGAACTTTTCCTTTTCCGGATTCCTATGCACAGGAGTACTACAACGCCGCTAGCTATACATTCTGGGACGGGAACACAAACAGCGCGCCCAAACTTGAAGGCATAAAGGACTTCCCGGACGAGACGAGCTCCGCGAACACGCCTCCTCTGTGGCTGACGGCAGTGGGCAGCGATGGCTATTATCCGCTTGGGATGCTGGACAGCGAGATATCCAGTGGCCTTCCTGAACTTGACTTGTCGAAGCCTGTTGGAGTCACTCCGCCACCGAAGATGCAGCCAGCTCTCACATGGTATTTCCTGTGCCTGTTTGTAAGTATGCTTTGTGTGCTGCACGCTACTCTGATGTGCGTGGCAGACTACTGGTCGCCCTTTACCCGCGATCTGGATATCAAACATAATGACCAGCCATACCGGCGATCGATGTGCATTCATATTGGCACGTTCATGCTCTTCTGTATGACGGTGGTGGTTGCGTGGCCTTTATTTGCGTGCGGACAAATAGTCGAATGGAATGGGAAAAATGTATCAGCCGCAATTTTGACCTTGATCGCAGGCACAGTCACCCTCACAGTGACACTTATAAGGACGAAGAAGTACTGGCATACACCAGGCAGGAAATTAAGCGATGCATGGTTTTACAACCTGTTCAATACCACCGCCGTGGTGACCATGCTATTCGTGTCGGCCGTCTGGCTTTCGCTCTGCAGCACGGAATTGTGGACGCATGACGGATCAAAGGCCAATTGGTTTTTTGCTTATCGCTGCCTGAATCCGGCGAGCGGAGTATCGCCGCTCGTTCCTGTCGTCTTGCTGCTGTTCAGTTGGTATCTGTGGTCGTATTTTCAGACATTGCGTCTGCGCTTTTCACACCTCAACCGGCCAAGGCTTCCTGGCTGCGTGGGAACGGAGGCATCCCAACTCCTTTATGTCTCCGATGATGCGCTGAGAGATTGTGAGCGACTCCACAGCGTCTGTCTGTTTCGAAATATCGAATGCTTATTGATTACCCGCGAAGTGATCCTGCGGTTTCTTCATCTTCGCCACAAAAGAGCTGCGGACATATGCCTCAGGATCGGTTACATATGTATTTTTCTTCTGCTAACCGTCTGGCTCCCATTTGTGCAAGGCATTGACCGCGTCTTATGGAAGGCCATACCTCACGGTCCTACCCTTTATGAATTTATGATTCGCGCCTTGTTCTTCCCCTTGCTCGTTATCGCACTGACCGGGTGGCTTCGCATGGTTTTTGTCTGGGGATCACTGAAACGAGGGCTGCTGCAACGGCTTGAGGACATGCCCATTCGGTTTGCATTTGATCGAATTAAGGGAACCGGCTGGGTAGTGATGTTTCGTCAGAGCGGTCTTCGTGAACAATGGCGGGATATGAATCGCTCCTCTGAGTCCATGCGGCAGATTGTTAATGACCCAGTGTTAATGCGGCGATATGAGGAGGAACTGGCAAAGAGGTCGCACTCAGGTCAGGCTCCGGCTGATCAAGCGCACAAGAACCTGCTTCAGATCTACGACGAGCTGAATCGAGACACAGCAGGGTTGCTGAGACATTACATCGGCGAGCAGCCCGACGAGACGACTCCGCTGCTAGGGAAGCACGACCACCGGATTCCACCAGAAGAACTCTCGTCCACGTTCATGAATGCAATCGAGCTGCACTATGCTGCCTTTGCTGAAGAATTGCTGGATAAGCTCCTAATTCCCTACTGGGTTACTGAGCGCCAAGGCGTAGTGCAAAGCAAGCTCGATTCTCCCGATCTCTGCAAGGCTCTGCGCGAATGCCTACAAAAACCAGAGGAGAGCTCTTCTTCCACAGAAAACAGTGAATCGTCTATCCAGGCTGCGGAAGAATTTCTTGCCATCCGCTACGTCTCGCTCATTCGTACGGTGCTCGTGAATCTGCGATACCTGATCACATTCATTTCGACCGCTTTTGCGCTGGGAATCATCGCCTGGAATTCCTACCCTTTTGAACCACACCAGCTCATCAATTGGATTTTCACCATTCTTTTAGCTTTTCTCGGCTCCGGCGTGATCTGGGTTTTCGCGCAGATGCATCGCGACTCGATTCTTAGCCGTATCACCGACAAGAAACCCAATGAGCTAGGACTAGATTTTTACCTGCGTATTCTCTCGTTTGGAGCGGCCCCGGTACTGACATGGCTCGCCTATAACATTCCGACTATCGGAGGACCGCTGTTCCAGTTGCTGAAGCCCGGGGTGGAAGTTATGAAATAAATATGTTTAATATCAGCTTCACAGGTATTTTGAGTTAACAAGGTGCAGCTTTCATGACCGTGTTTCAAAATTGGAATTTGCGGTCTGTGAAGTTCGTGAAACTGGCTGTTGCCTTCACATAGCTCTTATTAGTTGTCTCGGCAAAAGAATGCGCCTAATCCTAAACAAGCACTGGCTTTTTTATCAGATAAGTGTCCATGATCCAACCATTGCTCGTTCTGGCTTCACGTCGAGTCCTCTCGATGATCTCAGCAACCTCACCGAGTTTTCCGGATAGCAGAATCTCTTTTTCAGTCCCCACGTAGGCTCCCCAGTAAATAGTGACGTCTTGGTCCGTTAAGCCTTTGAAAGAGCTGTTACCGTCCAGCATCACAACAACATTTTCCGTATCGACCGGCAATCCGCCAGCAGCTAGTTGCCGGCCCGTCGTGATACATACCGATTCCCCAATACCGTTCAAAACTATCTTGTGACGTGCGGCTAAAGCCTGCACACTGGTGATTCCAGGAATCACTTCGTAGTCAAAACTAACTTTCCCCCGTTCGATGACGTGGTTGATGACTCTCAACGTGCTGTCGTAAAGAGATGGATCTCCCCATACCAGGACAGCACCGCAATCTCCCTCTCCTAACTCACGCTCGATCAACTCTTCGTAGACGATGGCTCTTTGCTGATGCCATGCCTCGACACGTACAGCGTAAGAAGCTATCGATGGATCACGCTCCGGATCGGTGACTTCTACAATTCTGTATGTTCTTTGATCAATATATCGTTCGCAGATCTCTTTTCGTAGACGCACAAGATCGCTTTTAGCGTCACCCTTGTTCATGAAGAAAAATACGTCGACTGTATTCATCGCTCGAATTGCCTGCACGGTGATTTGCTCCGGATCTCCCGCGCCAATACCAATAATGTAAAGCTTTCTCATCCCCGACATCCCTCTAAACACTTTCGCGTGAGTACCGCTGGTATTCGTCGATCAAATATTCAAACAATTGCTTCATGTTCCGATCAAGCTCCCAGGCATGCCTGAAACAGGGTGAATAAGATGATCAAGCCTTGCAATGGCATCTTCGACTGTTTCAACTGCCTGGACGGTATGTTTGATGGGACGACTGATCATCACCACCGGAATATCAAGAGAACGGGCAGCTTCAATCTTGGTGTAAGTGGCCGGGCCGCCGCTATTTTTTGAAACCAGCCGGTTGATGGAATGATCACGCAGCAACTGTAACTCGTCCTTAAACTCAAACGGTCCCCGTTGCAATAAGACTCTGCGATGAGGCGGTAGCCATTCCGTAGGCTCTTCAATGGCACGGATCAAAAACCATGCGTTACTACACTCTGAAAACGAACTTAGCTCTTGACGTCCAATGGAGAGAAAGACTCGACCCGTCTTCGTATCTACGAACTCAGCCGCACTCTGAAAATCGGGGACCTCGTGCCATCGATCGCCGGCGACCATTCTCCACGGTGGACGAAGCAGAGCAATAAACGGTAATCCTATGCGGCGGCAGGCGGCCTCAGCGTTCCGACTAATCTTTGCTGCAAAGGGGTGGGTTGCATCGATGACTACTTTGATTTCCTCATTCCCAAGATATGTTGCAAGTGCATCGAGTCCGCCGAAGCCCCCTACTCTAACCAGCCCTTTCGGAAGCTTAGGTTCACTGACTCGGCCAGCGAGAGACGATATCACAGTCAGATCGACTCTCTCAGCGAGATGTGCAGCAAGCTGAGCACCTTCTCCGGTCCCACCGAGTATCAACACGCGTCGTCGAAGTGTGTTGGGTCCAATCACGAAGTTCCTCTCCACAGCTGGCGTGACGCCACATAGCTTTGCATTCATCTTTTCTTGTTAGAGAAGCTAGGTGGTCTGAGAGCATGTCATCCGCCACTATGCTTTTGTTTCAGACGCTCCGATCTCTGGATACCGAATAAAGATAGCTTTCACCGAAAGAGGGTTGGCCCAGAGATCGCCCAACTAAGATCAGCGCATTACGATCTACACCCGATGCTGCGACAATCTTATTGATCGTAGATAATGTCCCTCGCAGAATAGCCTGGTCTGGCCAACTAGCCCGAAAGACAACAACTACAGGGCAGTCCGCTCCGTATAAAGGCAATAACTGCGAAGTCACAATATCGAGGTTCATGATGGACAGATGGATTGCCATCGTTGCACCCGACTGGCCTAGTGTTACGAGATCTTCTCCGATCGGCATCGACGTCGATCGGGTTGAAGTCCGTGTCAGAATCAAGGTCTGCGCGATCTCAGGAAGTGTCAGTTCCTGATTCAGAGCCGCAGCAGCGGCTGCGAATGCAGGCACCCCCGGGGTCACATCGTATGGAATACCGCGCAAAGTAAGGTGGCGAATCTGCTCCGCCATAGTGCTCCATATCGAGAGATCTCCCGAATGAATGCGGGCAACATCCAGTCCCCTCTCATGCGCTGAAGCAATCTCCGCAATGATCTCCTCGATATTCATCTCTGCAGAATCAATCAAACGAGCGCCTGGCGGTGCATGAGCGATCACCTCTTTCGGCACCAGTGAACCCGCATAGAGACACACCTGAGATTTTTGAATCAAATCCCGGCCTCTGAGTGTGAGCAGATCGGCTGCTCCTGGTCCGGCGCCAATGAAATGGACGGTCATGGCAGCACCGCCACCGCGCATGTACAGAAACGTCCTGTCTGGCGCGGCAAGGTGAGGCTCGCCGTCGGTCCCAAAGAGGCTAATGCCGCAGCCTCCGCAACGCTGGGAGTGCCGACCTCTGCGGAAGCCAGCAAAGAATGACTCGTTATGCCAGCAATTTGGGTGAGTACGTTTGCAGGAAATACCATCAATCGTAATCCTAAACTTGCCGCTACAGCTTCTCCAATGCTCCTACAGCGATCCAGCGTTGCGACAATCGAGCCAGGTACAGTCTCAACTGAGCACCTCTCAATAAGGCTGATTACATCCTCGACGGTCGCTCGGGAAGAGCAGCCAAAACCTATCGCAACATGCTGACTCATGGCTTCACAACCGCCCACTGAGTAATCGGCATTAGGTATCGCCAACCGAGCGCGCCGCCGATCGGTTCAGCACGAGCGATCTGCACGCGCACTAACTCACCGCCATACTGCTTATGCCTAGCTGCAAGGTTTGCTTCACTCTCGACTGTTACTGCATTTGCAACCAGTCTGCCTCCGCTCACAAGTCGATCCCAGCATTCTTCAAACAGGCGCTCAGTCATGAGACCTCCTCCAATAAAGATCGCATCCGGAGTCGCCAATCCCCTGAAGGTGGCGGGCGCTGTTCCCATTACAACTTTCATAGCCGGCACACCCAGACGTTTCGCGTTCGCCAGGATTCTACTCACTCTGTCCTCTCGCTCCTCAAACGCGATGCAGGAGCAGGAGGTGTGAGCCCGCATCCATTCGATACCAATTGTCCCCGTGCCTGCACCCACGTCCCATAACTGTTGTCCGGGCAAAGGGGCAAGCCGGGCAAGCGTGACGGCACGAACCTCACGCTTTGTTAATAGTCCATCGGTCTCAAAAACATCTTCGGGCAACCCTGGTACAAGCGATAAAGTTTCGACACCGGCATCCGTAACACAAGTTAGCGCAATAAGATTCAGATCACCGCATCGTTCTGTTTGCCATGATCTTGCTATCGCCTCACGAGATCTCTCCGAGGAGCCACCCAGATTTTCAAAAACATTTAAGCGGCTCGAACCATAACCATGATCCGTCAACATTTGAGCGACGGTGCCGGGAGTAGCACCATCTTCGGAATAGATCACAACCTGCTGCCCTGGATAAAGATATCGCTGCAACTGCTCAATCGGCCGGTTTACCAAGGAGACGAGGCTCGACTCTGTTACCGCCCAACCCATTCGCGCACAAGCAAGGGAGAACGCAGATACCTGCGGAATCACACGGAATTCTGCCCGACTCAATTCGCGAGTCAGGGTTACGCCGACTCCATAAAGCATGGGATCACCACTGGCCAGAACTGAAACTCTTCTTTGCGCTCGGTGCTTCGTCAGAATCTCCTGTACAGCAGAGGCCATGGGAGAGGGCCACGCAATTTTCGTAGCATTACCTACAGGCACATGCGCTAGATGACGCGCGCCACCGTAGAGTAAGTCCGCAGACTCTATCGCCCGTTTCGCCTCTGAGCTGAGCCCTTCCCAACCATCTTCACCAATGCCAACGATGGTCAGCCAAGGCTGTTTGCTTTCCATCATCGCAACTCCACTCCGACGCTTTGCATAGGATTAGACCCCATAACTCCGCGGAGTATAGATCAGTTGCCGGCCATTCGATAGAAACAGCTTGCGCGTTGTCGAAGACCCCACCAGAACCAGTGTCTGCATATCGACTTGGGAAGTATCGAGTCTTCCAAGATCGGTGAACACAACCTTCTCACCTGATCTGCCAACACTGCGCGCGAGCACAACAGGAGTTTCAGGTGCTCTGTGCTGCATAAGAATAGCCTGCGCCTCGGCTAACTGCCATCTACGCTCAGACGAAACAGGATTATAAATTGCAAGCGCAAGATCCGCAGAGGCAGCCGCATGCAGCCGTTTTGCAATCATCTCCCAGGGCTTCAAGCGATCGGAGAGCGAGAGCACACAAAAGTCATGCCCTAAAGGAGCGCCGACTCTCGAAGCAGCTGCTTGCATTGCCGACAAACCAGGCACTACATGAATGTCGAGTGAGCGCCATGGGGCTGGTCCATGTTCAACCGACTCCAAAACAGCCGATGCCATAGCAAAGATGCCTGGATCTCCCGACGAAACAACGCAGACCTGCCGTCCCGAATCGGCCAGGGAGAGGGCATGGCGCGCGCGTTCGGCCTCGACCTTGTTATCAGAACCATAGCGACACTGACCGGATATTACTGGGACGCGGTCGAGATATGCCTGATAGCCAACTAGATCCGTAGCCTCAGCTAACGCCTGCTGAGCCTCAGGTGTGATCCAGTCAGAAGCACCAGGACCTAGTCCCACAACTGTGATTCGACCTGAACCGTTCGCAACATGACTCCTCTGACTCTCGCATGAATCGGGAACCAGAATGAGTGAGAAGTAAGCGACATTCAGCGGGTCAACTTCGCTCAACTTAACAATTCGTTCGGCGGCCATCGTTGCCCGCTCAATAAAAAGCGCTTTATCAGCCGCGCCAACCTTGATGAGCGCATTTTTCACCTTTGCGAAGTTACGCCCCAGTTTGATAATTGCAAATGCGCTCGATGAACTCAGCCGAGCCACCAGTTCCTCTTCAGAAAGAGTTGCCGGTATCACAACCAATTCAGAGTCTCTCCTCACAAGCGGAGCTCCGAGCCTCGCAGCTGCAGCCATGATTGAAGGAACGCCGGGAATGACCTCTGTCACAAAACGGTGAGCAAGCCTGTCGTGCAGGTACATGTAAGACCCATAAAAGAATGGGTCACCCTCGCAGAGAATCGCCACATCCAGGCCGCACTCCAGATGTACGGCAATTTGTTTCGCCATGTCATCGTAAAAATCTGAAATTGCGCCTTCGTATCCTCCAGGATGGTCCGTCAGTTCTGTTGTGACCGGATAGATCAGCGGAAGCTCGATCTGTTCGCTCACGAGTTCATCGCTAACGATGGCACGGGCGTTGCTTTGACCGTGCTTAGCACTTGGATAGGCAATTACGTGCGCTTGCCTGACTATCCGAAGAGCTTTGAGCGTCACCAGTTCTGGATCGCCCGGACCTAGCCCAACGCCGAATAATCGTCCCGCCTTCTGAGCTTCGATCACTCTTCCTCACTGGCAAGCGCATTGACAGCAGCGGCGGCGATGGCGCTCCCACCGCGACGGCCCTGGATCGTAATGTAGGCAAGATTCAATGGGTTGGCCATGAGCGCAGCCTTCGACTCTGCCGCGCCTACAAACCCTACCGGAACTCCAATAATGAGCGATGGTCGCGGGGATGGCTCATCCATCATTTCAAGCAGGCGAAACAGCCCAGTCGGAGCGTTCCCAATTACCACAACCGATCCCTCCAGTTTGTCACGCCAGAGTTCGAGCGCGGCAGCACTGCGAGTGGTTTCAAGTTTCTTCGCTAACTCCGCGATTTGAGGATCACCGAGCGTGCAGAAGACTTCATTGCTGCTGGGCAATCTTGATCGAGTGATTCCATTTGCCACCATGTTCGTATCGCAAAGTATGGTTGCACCAGCACGAAGTGCTTGCATACCGATCTCTGCAGCGCCAGAAGATGCTGCCACATATTGTGGGAGATCCGTCATGCCACATGCATGAATCATCCGAACGACGACACGGGCGAGATTCTGCGGGAAAGCAGACAGATCAGCTTCCGCTCTGATAATGGAGAAGGACTCACGATAGATAGCATCGGCGTCCTTCTTATAGATCATCTTCATGGGCGATCCTCAGTGGAGAAACCTGCGTGGCAGGCAATGATTGCATCAATCGCAGCAGCCGGAGAGCAGGAAGAAGCGACAGAGATTCCGTGGAGTTTCAGGTTGTAACCTGACTCGTTTGCCACCAACTCGGACGTTGCGCCGTTTCGCATCGCGCACTGCTTTTCGCATCCAGAGATGTTCACGCTCCATCCAGGTTTTGTGTCTTGGCCTGCTAGTCGATCCGCCAACAACATTGCATGCGCGCGAACGTCTGCTAAAGAAGCTTCACAGCCATCATTCCCGGCGCAAGCAGAGATGCCTCGATAACCGTCCTTCCCGTCAAGTGACAAGCCGCTCTTATGAAGCTGTGCGATCACCTTGGTTTCAGCTCTCTCAGGTATTGTGCCAAGGACGATGCCGCGCCAAGGAGCAAGTCTCAGACTGGCGCCACAGTCGCTTGCTATCGCAGAAATCAACTGCGCCTGTCCTGCTTGCAATCGACCAAGAGGGACCGAAGGAACGATGCTGATCAACCCAGCGTGATTTGTGCGAACTACACCGACTGGCACCTCGACCTCGACTCCAGAATTATTTGGGGGTGGACAGGGCACCAAAAAGTCAGAGAGGCGCTCTATGAGGTGGCACATTGCGCCGGGCACAGCTGTGATACTTCTCCCTCGAACGGGTACGTCGAACTGCCTGGCGACGCGCAGACAGATCCTTGCCGCTTCAAGCATGCAGTCAACCGCTTGATCAGTCGTCACACCGAAACCAGTAGGCACCCCGCCAATCGCAAGATGGAAACAGAGTCTACCCTCGACTTCCAACGCGCGCATTGAGAGGTCATCTCTCTCGCGGCTGAACCACTTCCCTCCCCCGTCCAACGCCAGGCTGAACTTGGGATGCAACTCCGCACACTCCGAATCCGCGCAGAGACGATCATCTAGCTTCCGAACAAGTGGACGTGTGTCGAGCAACTCTGTAGCATCCAGACCGGCAAAGGGGCTGGCAATAATATTGCGAACGCGGTCATGCTCGCGCGAGGGGAAGAGGCCAGCCGATGCGAGGCCGTCAACAACTTGGGCGAGGCTCTGGGGATGGATCGCTCGGAGTTGAATATTCGCACGAGATGTTATCTCTATCTGTCCATCAGAAAAGGTGATGGACAGTTCTGCGATCGCGCTTAGCTGGCTCGAACGAATCAATCCACCTGGCACTCTGATCCGA
>JABDHA010000097.1:2137-3953 GCA_013285705.1 Acidobacteriota bacterium | reverse complement strand
GATCCGAAGCAGCAAGTCGTCCTTTGCAGGAACTGCATGAAGAATTCCTGGGCAGAAATTGTCGCCAACTCTCATCGTGCTCTTTCCAAATCTAGACAAGCGGCTACCGCGTCATCTGAGCGGATCATCTTTCTGTCTCGAGGATCGAATCGGAGAGAGGGCAGCGCTTGATAATGAAGCTGCAATCACCCGACTTCCCCTCGGAAGCGTATGTATTTATGCCCGTCGTTATGGACACGGCTCAGGGCAGGACTTCGGACTTGCAGGCTACCTACTTACTCCGGCTTCCCAGTTCATGGCTGAACCAGTGCCTTTGGTCGGAGCTTTCGTTCCTGCTCACCGCTGCGGGGCAGTTCCGGATTTTCACCGGATTCCCTTTTCAGTCTGCTCGCAAAAGCAGACACCGGAAGCAGTCTTAGTATAGGTCAGACATCTCTCGATATCAATGACAGGGGCCAGCTACGCCTGACTATCCCATCAAATCCATCTTGCACAGGGCAGCTGTTTGTTACAAAGGCATCACTACGAGTTCATTCGTCGTACCGCCCACGTCGAGTCATCGCCCAAAAGCGGAGCAGCCGCATCACATCGTCGGTCAGTCTATCGGGTATCCGATAATCACCCGATAGCCTATATAATTCTGCTAATTCTCTACAGGTGATGGGCCGGAATGCGAAGAACGCGCTGGATTCTTCATGGCTGACAGGCAGCATGCCTTGCCATACAGAGCAAATCCTGTGTGCCCAGAACTATGGCAGATTTGCCTCTATACCAATGGCCGATGGATTCGTAATCTCGTGACAAAGACCCAGCCAATTTCAGAGAGAGTGCGCCTTACTCTTTCCCTTCTCCTATTTGCCCTGACCACGTTTATCATCCTCATCTACCCCATCGGCCGTCCAGCTGCGATTCTTCGACGCGGCTTTCGCGCAACGATGTTTACTGGCGGTGTCCGTCTTCATCTTGCCACCGACCTTGCTGCATGGTTCGCCTGCCTCGCCTGTCTAATCATCCTGTGGCGAATCACGAATTCTCTCAGAAACAACCTTCCGTTTCTTTTTACTCGCTACTTGCTTTTCGTCTTCATTCTCTTTTTTGCGATAGATCGCCTTATCGACGGTGCAGTTCTGCTGCCGCAATTGCACTGGTTCACACACAGGTTGCAGTGGATTCAGTTGCTCAGTTCGGTCACAGTCGCTATGGGGGTCGCAGCCGTCTTACCGCACCTTCGCGGCATGAAGGAAGGCTCCGCCATCGCACGACAGGAGCACGATCGGTTTCTGGCATCTGCGGAGAGCAGTCTCGACGACTTCTACATCTTCGACGGTGTCCCTGATGCCTCGGGCAAAATTGTTGACTTCCGGTTCAGCTATATCAATCCGAATGCGGAACGCCGGCTGAACATCAGGCGCGAGGATCTCATGGGAAAGATCCTCACTGAAGTTCGCCCCTTTATGATCTCTTCTGGACTCATCGAAAACTACAGGGAAGTCGTCCGCACTGGTGCACCGTTCACCTGCGAAGTCTTCATCGACGACGACATGATTAAGGCCACCTGGCTCAACGTCCAGGTCGTCAAGCTTGGGGACGGGATCGCCATCACCAGCCGCGATGTAACCGAGCGCAAGCGCCTGACTGACCACATATACTATCTCGCCCATTACGACCAGCTCACCGGTTTACCCAATCGCACTCTGCTTCACGATCGCCTGCATCAGGCTATTCTCCGCGCGCGGCGTCATGACCAGAAGATCGCCGTCTTTGTGCTTGATATTGACTACTTCAAGCGCATCAACGACTCCCTGGGTCACGCTGA
>JABDHA010000097.1:0-2127 GCA_013285705.1 Acidobacteriota bacterium | reverse complement strand
ATGCACTCCTGAGCGCTGTCGCCAACAGGCTCCTCTCCGCCGTCCGAGAGACGGACACCGTTGCCCGCATGGGTGGTGATGAATTCGTGATCGTCATGCCGGACTTCCAGAACATGGAAGACGTCGAGCGCTGCGGCGCATTGATCGTTGAGAGCGCTGCCAGGCCCATCACCATCGGAAATCGCGAGATCAACGTCACCGTCAGTATCGGCGCCTGTATTTATCCCGACTATGGTCTCGAAGCCGATCAGTTGCTCAAGAACGCTGACGCTGCCATGTACGTTGTCAAGGATCAAGGTCGCAATGGACTACACATCTTAACGACAGCATGATTGAAAAGGACCTTACCGATCAGGAATGTATCGTGTGACACCCCATGCCCTGTCTTAGTATTCCGCCTTCTCACCCTTTGCAGGAACGGAGGTCGGAACGCCAGGGGTGCCGGCGTACGTGATAAGCAGCACGGTGGGTTCGTCACCGGACTCGCCCCTATGAATATCGTCCACTGATTCCCCAACAGCCTGTCCCTGATGAACGGCCAGAGTCTTACCGCTGGCCTTGTCGTGCAGCGTGAGAGTGCCCGAAAGCACATAGACGACATTTGGAAATGGATGAGTATGCCATGGCAACGCGGTATGTGGTGCGACGGTCAGCTTGATGGTTGTGAGTTGCGGCTGGCCCGTCGGGTAGTGCGTGTAAGGCTGGCCATTCCATGACTGAGTTGTCTGCAGCAGAATTTCGCGGTGACCACTCGCGACGGTATTAGCACTGTTTTGAGCGAGTATGACCGTCAGAGATCCGACAACCATGGCAGCGATTCCTACAGCACTGTATTTGAAGATCATCTTGTTTCTACCTGTGAATGTGGTTGTCATGTCTGTGTCCTTTCATCCAATATCTGAATATTCAAGGTTCGAAATCGTCAATAAACTAGTGTGGAAAGCCTTGCTCACACACCAAGGATATGGATTCTCACTATTTGCCAGTATAGGAGGCCCGCCAGATGCTCCAAGAGCCATCATCCGAACAAGAGGCGCTCCAACCGCGAAGGCTACCAGGCGAGCATGCGCAGCTATCTGCCCATATAGCTTTCAACGAGCAAATCAGCGTTTGGCCATTCGGTCAATCAGCGCAGCTTCGCGCAGTATCTGGTGAATGAACGTTCATAGAGAAAGACTAGGGACGAGCAACCATGGTCGCGATCGTGTGTAAAACTCAAATTTCACGAGCTTGGGTGTAGTCGGACGCCTGGACTATCCAATTTATTTTTATTTGGTTTGGTTTTTAAATCACAGATACTACGACGGTTATCTGGTGCCCGGAGGGGGACTTGAACCCCCATGGGATTGCTCCCTGCGGATTTTAAGTCCGCTGCGTCTGCCGATTTCGCCATCCGGGCTACGCTCTTGGCAGGTGAATTACCTCCATCTTAAATGAAAACAATGACTATGCTGCCATCGAACAGAAGCATACGGCGACACTACAGCAATCTATTCATCCGTTTACTCCTACCTCCAAGATCCTAGAGAGAAAGCCGGTCAACCAGCCATCGGCACTGCACTGTTTCTGCGATGGCTGGTTCTCAGTCGTTTCAGCTGCTTAGAACTTTACGTTTGGCGCTTGCTTCGATGCCTCGCTCGCCTGGAAGTACGCATTGTCTGGTTGGAACCCGGCAATACCCGCCCAGATGCTGTTCGGAAATTGAC
This sequence comes from Acidobacteriota bacterium, assembly GCA_013285705.1. Lineage (GTDB taxonomy): Bacteria > Acidobacteriota > Terriglobia > Terriglobales > Acidobacteriaceae > Alloacidobacterium. The sequence continues at coordinate 421 of JABDHA010000097.1, read as the reverse complement.
GTATGAAAGTGTTGTAGTCCTGCAACGTTTGGTTGTAACGTCGGCGCTCTACTGCAATACGGTTCTCCGAGCCTTCCAACTGATCCTGAAGCTGCAGGAAGTTCTGGTCTGCCTTCAAATTCGGATAGTTTTCTGAAAGAACCAGCAATCGTCCAATCGCCCCATCCAACTGCCCATTCGCGGCAATCTTGCCTTGCGGATCCTTGGCATTCAACAATGCAGAGCGCGCATTGGCGATATCGGAGAAGACTGTCTCCTCATGTTTCGCGTAGCCTTTCACTGTCTCCACCAGGTTTGGGATAAGGTCAGCACGCCGCTGCAAAACCACATCCACCTGCGACCACTGTGCATGGACCGTTTCCTGCTTCGCTACCATTTGATTCTTGGCGCTCACATAGCTGCCGAAAACCAGCAGCACTGC
>JABDHA010000096.1 GCA_013285705.1 Acidobacteriota bacterium | reverse complement strand
CCTGGGCGATGTAAACATTTCCGGTTTCAATATCGGCAGTTTGGGCCAATATCGGAGCATGAATCGGGATTTGGAGATCGCCCTGGTTTCCGGCGCTTTGGCTGTCTTCTGGGGCTATGCGCTCCAGCTTCGCCTCAGAGAAGGCTTTGTCCAACCGATATGGAAGCCGATCACGCGGCAGAATAATCCCTCTGCATTCTGGACCGTCATGCTGTTTGGGGCGCTAGGTGAAGTGGTCTTTGTGGGGCTGGCGGTTACCCATCTTCTAACCTGGCTATGACCGGCCCTTGAACCATCCCCATCCTGGCCTGAGCACCATGGGGGGACATGGATCGCAATATCGTGGGGCGTTGATGCCTCTGTCCTGACCGGCTTCATTGCTGCCCCCAGCAGCACCTTTTTTTGAGGCGGCGCATGGCGGCGACACCGCGTAAATCTGCGCCAAACAGCGGCCCATGACAGAAATAGATGGCGCACACCTTGACGAAGCGACGGGCACGAGCATCTGCTAATAGATTGCTGCGAATCACATTTCCAACGGCAGTGACGACGGGAGTCATCCACGGCGCTACCTAACCAAGGGGCACCAGCGGGTTGCGTGAATTCGGAAAGCCATTTCAACAACGCGAAGACGATCGTAAGAGGAGTTCGGCCACAATTTTAACGCGCCAATTGTAACGGAGCCAATATTGCGCGCGAAAAAGCAGTGTCTTGCAGCCGGAGTTGGCCGGATCGTTAACGGCGCAGAATTAGGGGCCATCGTTGCGGAAGCAATCCTCTTTCGACAATCTGGAGACCCGGGCGACCACTCGTTTAGTCAGTACGACATCCGTTGCTACTGACCAAATATTCGACCCGCAATCGGCACAACTTCATAAGAAGTTATACCGCCTACACCGATCCGACATCGTCACAACCATTTTTATTATTAGCTCGATCCTAGTTACGATTTTCCTTTTGTCATGCGCGTGGGAATTTTGGATAGAGGCAGTCTTTTTTAAGCTCCTTGGCTGGCCATATGATGCAGTGGAAGAGGCAAAAGACAATTGGCGATATATCGCAACCTCCTTTGGGTTGGCTACAGTGTCGCTAGTCGTGCCCGGTATTATAATGATTCGGGATGCGACCGAGCGCCGACAAAAACTTTTGGGAGCAAGCTATCTTGCGGCCATAGTCTCGTCCTCCAGCGACGCCATCATTGGGAAAAACCTTAGCGGCGTCATAGCATCTTGGAATCCCGCAGCAGAGCGGCTTTTTGGTTACGCACCGGACGAGGTGATCGGCCACCACATTTCCCTCGTTATACCGCGTGAGCGGTTAGCTGAAGAAGATATGATATTGGAGCGAGTCCGAGGCGGTGAGCGTATTGAAAATTTTGAAACAATGCGCCGTCGAAAGGATGGCCGTGAAATCGCCGTTTCCCTGACGGTATCTCCAATCCGTGATGCAGACGGAAACATCGTTGGGGCATCCAAGATCGTTCGAGATGTGAGCGAGCGCCAACAAGCGGCGGAAACTCTTCGACTAAGCGAGGAGCGTTTTCGATCTATCTTCGATGCTGTGGCGGAAGGAATAATTATTACCGATGCCGAGACGGGTACATTCACCGACGTAAATGGGCCCGGCGCGGCCATGTACGGATACACGCCGGATGAAATGATTGGACTCCGTATTGAAGCAATATCATCCGGGGTTTCTCCCTACACACAAGAAGGGGCAATCGCATGGATTAATAAAGCGGCGTCCACCGGCGAAACCCAGCAATTTGATTGGCAGGCCAAAAGGAAGGATGGGGGGCTGTTTTGGGCAGAAGTCTCAATTCGCTTTGCATTTATAGGTGGCCGTAAGGTTGTGCTCGCGATTGCCCGCGACGTGACCGACAGGCGAGAAATGGAAGCACAGCTCCGGCAAGCGCTCAAAATGGAAGCAATTGGCACTCTCGCTGGGGGCGTAGCACATGAGCTTAACAATTTACTTCAGCCGATCATAATGATGACAGAACTTGTAATGACCAAGCTGCCTGATCACGGCCCGGAATTCAATCAACTGGAGCGCGTTGTCGATGCGGGCGCAAAGGCAAGCGAAATTGTCCAGAGAATTTTGGCGTTTGGGCGCGCTGATGAAGTGTCCCACAGCCTCTTGGATATCAGTCTTGTCGTGCGAGAAGGCATCTCGTTTATTCGCACGATCATGCCCACATCGATAACCCTTCACGTTGGGATTGATGAATTCGTGGGGTTCGTACGCGGTGATAAGACACAGCTTACCCAGGTATTGATCAATTTGGCAACGAACGCGCGCGACGCAATCGGAGCCAAAATCGGTACACTTTCTGTATGGCTTTCGAAGACCCCCGAAAACTTCGAACTAGTGGACCCAAAAACGGGAATAGTTGCGCGCGGCGCGTGCGCAATTCTCGCTGTGGGAGACACCGGGACTGGGATGGACAGTGAGACGGCGAGGAGAATATTTGAGCCATTCTTCACGACAAAGGGTGTTGGAAAAGGCACCGGGCTTGGCCTTTCGGTCACACACGGGATTGTGTCCGGTCACGGCGGCACGATCCATGTGGATAGCAAACCCGGTATCGGCACCCGCTTTACAATATACCTGCCGCTAGTCGAGCCAACCGTTCCTACAACGACGGTGGCGAACTGAAGGGAGAGTTTACCGATGGCCAATATACTGGTGGTGGATGATGAACCTCTCGTCGTCGAAACCTTGTCGAACGCCATTACCAGTAAGGGCCACACGGTGGTTACTGCTGCCAATGGGGTTCAAGGTATGGAGAAATTCAGCCAGGGGAAATTCGATCTTGTCATTACAGACATCATCATGCCGGACAAGGAGGGCATCGAACTGATAATGGAATTGAAACGTCATGCTCCTGGGGTGAAGATAGTGGCGATTTCCGGCGGGGGCCGCACGGGGAATGTCGAATTCCTCAAAATGGCAACCAAACTGGGTGCAGTCGCTTCATTAAAAAAACCGATCCGGCTGGCCGAGTTTTATAAAGTCTTGACCGAAAGTCTTGGCGAAACTCCGAGCCCCCAATCGACGAATCGAGGGTGACGACTGATCCGACTAGAATTTGAACACGCGGCACAAACCATCTTCCAGGAGAGGGGCTAGGATCACTTTGATCAAGGACGAAATTTGGCTCGTTCGATTCGAACTTGGAATTTAGTTCGTGAGCAAGGATGCCATCGTGAAAATCGGGTCTGTTGCCTCGGCAGGCAAAGTGGCGGTGCTTGGGCTGGAAGGCATTAGGTCCCGATTGGAGGATCGATGGGAGGGTTGGTCCGAAAAGGTTCACTCATATATCAACGCGTTGCTCGAACGCGAAATGAAACCTGGAGACTGCTTTCAGAAGATCGATCAACTATCATATCTAATCCTCTTTCGCGATTTATCGGTCACGGACGCACAACTCAAATGTGTGGCAATTGCGGAAGCGGCGAGCCGACGTTTGTTCGGGGAAGACATTGAGGCCGTGTCCGTTCGGGTGGTTGTCGCCGCAATTGACAATGCGTTGTTGCTTCAGAGTCTTGATCCAATTGCTGCGGTACAGGCGACGCTGCACAATATTGGGACCGAAACAGTCGTAAGACAGAAAAGCGGAGATGCATCGGTTGACAAAATGGATTCCAATCAGTGCTTAGGCCGTAAGGTTGCTCACCGCCGCCCATTAAAGATTTCGTTTAGCTCTGATGTTGAACACATCGAGATGATCGCTCTGGACAAAATTAGTTTTCGATATCGCCCAATTTGGGATTCAACTCGGAAGGTCGTTTTGACGTACCTCTGCCAGCCGACGGTGTCTCCAGCGACTAATATTAAAACGAAGACTGCGGCTTGCGGCTGTTGGTTGGCCACAAATTCCGAAGAAGCGCTCGTACTTGATCTGTACGTTGTTCAAGAAGTCGTCAAGCGAATGGAAAGCCTACGCCTGGAAGGCTTTCGCATTGTAGCCGCCTGTCCGGTACATTTCGCGACCATTTCTCATTCTGGCAACTGGAAAGAATATCGACGCGTGCTGGACCAGGCGGGACGTGATAGGGTCCGTGATATTGCGTTTTTAATCGTAGGAATCGAACAGGGTGTGCCCAACGTAAGGCTTGTGCAAGTGATCCCGAAGCTATCTTTCTATTCCAAATTCGTGATTGCGGCGCTTGACTATAACGAAGCGGTCGTTTCGCGCTTTGAACGGACGGGTGTTCACGCCGTCGGAATGGAATTGCCCGGCGTGGTGGCGTCTGAGCGACAATTGTTAGCCGCAATTGATACATTGGCACGGGAATCGGAAAACGCAGGTTTGGCGTGTTGCATTCTCGGTGCCAAAACCAAAAGCACCGTTGTTAGTGCAATTGCGTCCGGCGTGAGATATCTGGAGGGACAATTAATTGCGCCCCCTGTAGCCGAGCCACGACATGCGTTTGTACGAGATATCGCGGACCTGTATCGTTAAGAGTCCTCTTTCTTCCCAGTCGCTACAACCTTGAGCGAACCGACGGGCGGCGGCTTCTGAAGGTCTTTCGCGACCTCCCACGGCGCAGTCATCCACGCCTCGCGCGCCGGTTCGTCCAGCAAGAGCACCGGCGTGGCGTCGGGATGGATCGGCTTAACATCCTCGCAGGCGTCCGTGGTTAGGAAACTGAAGACCAAATGCCTTCCCACATCTGGCACCTTCTTCGTTCCACGGTCGCCCTCCCACTCGCGCCAGATGCCCGCGAAGAACATCAGCGGGCGCGCCGTTCACGCCTTCAGGAAGGCAAGCAGTGCCCCAAAATAGGCTTGCTGGTCGTCGTACATAGCCAAATGGGTTCCGCTGTTACTCATCCAAAGGTGGGCGCCCGGGATTAGCGATGCTTCGTGGCGAATTTGAGCCGGATCCATCTCGTCATTTTGGGCACCCATAACCAGGGTCGGCGTTTTGATCTTGGGCAGGTCCTTCCACCGATCCCAATTTTTCAAGGTGCCGGTGATCACGAACTCGTTAGGGCCTTGCATCACATTATAGATGTGCTGGTTAGTGCGGGTAAATGCGCGTGTTACTGGTTCCGGCCATTCTTTTAGGCTCAGCACATGGGCATGATAAATCTTGTCCATAACCGCCAGATAAGCAGGGGCATCAGTCTTGTTCAGTGCCTCATACTTATCCAGCGTGGCGCGGTCGGCCAAAGGCAGAGCAGCGCGCATGACGCGAGCATGCTCGACGTAGGCGGGGATGCCAGCCGTCATGTTGGAAATCACCAGCTTTGAGAGATGCTGCTGATATTTCAATGCATATTCGATGGCGAGCATGCCGCCCCAAGAATGTCCCAGCAGGATGAACCGATCGAGGCCAAGGTTCTTGCGGACTACTTCCACCTCCTCGACATAACGGGCGATAGTCCAAAGCTTATCATCATTAGGATGTTCGGAATTGCCGCATCCCAGCTGGTCATAGTAATAGAAACCAAGCCCTCTCGGCGGCAGGAAATCCTCGAAGCACTCCATGTAATCATGGCTGGCCCCGGGGCCACCATGCAGTAAGAGGACATTCGGCTTAGGTCCCACCGCCTTCGTCCAGACCTTGCCCCCGGGTACTGCGATCATGCGTACGCCACCAGTCTTGACTGCCGTGATGGAATTGGGAGCCGCCCAGGCCGGTCTCGCCAATGCCATTGCGGCTGCAGCTTCCAGAAATTGCCTGCGCTGCATTGCGTCCTGCCCCCAGGTTGAAGTGGCAATCTATCCAAAACCGTGGGAAAGGCTAATGTCCGGCGCAATGCGGTCATTCGCAATAGCGCATTTGTGTGAAAATGCACTATCAGCGTCGAATTTATTCAACATAACCAATAACTTGCGAGCGTTCTTGCACTGACCGTAAGTCGGTTCATGCTGCTTTTGCATGCGAGAAACAGGGAAATTCCTGTCAAGTCGCTTAGCTGGCTGGTCGCTGGCGGCCTTCACGGCGCTGTCAATTCCGCTGCACCCGATAGTTACCGCTGCACAGTACAACATACCAAACGCCGATCTGGTCACTCACGACGATTGCGAAATAATCGCAAAAGTCATGACGACACAGCGTGTCAACGCTCTAGGTATGGCCTCATTCGGTTCTGCCTGTGACTGGGCCAAGCTAGAATGGTCTGTACCAACAACCACAGCGACGACAGACTGGCGCGTGTTCTTCCGCAGACCTCGATATTCGGCGGATCGCAAGCACGCCAAAGTGTCCTATTCAAATTCCTACAATGGTGCGGATGGCATGTATGGATCACATCGATTCGATTGCAGCTTTGAAAAGAAACGTGGTCGCTGGGAAGTTGTGGAGTGCACTCTCGGAGTAATCGTGAACTAGTGGATCGAATCTAACACTTGGTGCCCCCGGCGGACGGCGGCGATGATTTTACGCGGGTCGGCGGTCCATACGAAGGGCCTTGGCGCCAGGTTTGTCTCCTCGATGAAGCGGTTGATTGCGGTTTGAAGTTCGGTGACGGAGTAGTCGGTGCTGGCTTAGCGTCAGCACTTGTGTTCGCAACATCCGCAGTCGCGCAGCAGCGTTGCTCTGGGCCACAGCTTGGAACGTGGAAGCTACAGTCTGATGAGGGGCATGAGTTGGCGACCGGCGAGAAGTATGAACCTTTAGGGGTTCATCCAACTGGTTATATCAGCTACGGGTCCGACTGCCGTATGCAGGTAATCGAAGTAAGGGATGGGCGGAAGGCACCAGCCAATTTGGTTCCCACAGATGCGGAACGGGTTGCTCTCTACGACAGCTTTTTGGCTTATGCGGGGACTTACAGCATCAAGGGAGACATAGTCAGCCACCATATTGACGCGTCGTGGAACCAGACATGGGTTGGGACAACTATGTCGCGTCATCTCACGATTGATGGCAAGACCCTGCTCATCAGCGGTAACTTTATCAGCGGGTATTCCGGCAAGAGTGTTAACGCCAGGCTGACTTGGACCAAAGTCGAGTGACGGGACACGGCGGCAAAAAGCACTAGGTTAATGCTACCGGCCTCCCGGCTATTTTATCCTTCCGGTGTTGATTGCATAAATCGCCTGTCCAATGGCGGCTTCTGCATCCATGGATTGCGATGATTCCCAGGACTTGGTTGTTTTCCCGTTCACTCGGAATTCAGTGCCATCACTCCGCTCCACTCGCGCTTTATAAAGAGTGCCGTCGGCGATACTCTTGATCTTAAATCCAGCGTGCATGACGCTCGGCATTATGAGCCATCCTGTTTTCGACCAGTGGCGACAACGCGCAGTGCGCCGTTCGGTGCCTGAATTAGGACTTAACCGTCTTGAATCAGAAAAACTGCGGTCACAAGGCACAGCGGTCCACATGCCAACAGTAAGGCAGCGACCGGAAAAGTGACCTTCTGCGTGTCGTCTATTAGCGCCGTCCATGCAAGAGCAATCGCGACGAATTCCAGAAGTCCGCTACCAACCATGGCCAGTATCAGCAAGCGCTGGTTTTGCAAGACAGCCAACGGCTCGAAGCCAAACAAACTGAAAGCGGCTGCCAATCCAGCACCAGCTATCAGCGCTAAGCCGACGGCTGCAATTCCCAACCCGCTATGAACTCGCACATGTGGCATTGTGCAATGCCGCCCCTGGATCACTCTAGGAGAACGCAGGAATTAGACTTTTTCGGGACCATTCCTAACCCTTTCTCCCGGTTTCCCGCTTCACGTGCATCGCAAACTTTTGCCCCCCTTTTGGAAGTCATGGAGCCTTCAATGCAGGCGAAAAAGTCGTGTCAATCTTCGTCATTCGTTGTCTCATTGATGCCATGATATGTAAGCGGATCGTGTAGATGGTCATAGTTTCCACGCCCCGCTGCACCTTAAGCCCGCTAATGGGTACGGGCGGGTCGCTGATGTGCCAAGCCACATTTACTGCTGCCATGGCAGGAATGCACCCTTCAGTTGGAGACTGCCAGCGCCAATAGGCCTTTATGTAGCTGATAGCCGCTGTGTCCAGGCGCTCTGACCCGCTCGACTTAATTAGAGTCACTTCAGTAGGCGCACCATCGTAGCCGATAATCACCGTCATCATGGTCACACCCTGCTCGCTTAACCGCGCTGAAATCGGCGGATAGGGCATAGGAGTGTGCGTGGACACGATTGGATGCATCGATTGTTCAGATGCTCGGCAGATCGCAGACACCCTGTCGGAAGTCGCACACGAGCCCAGCGTGAGAAGCGCCAGAGCAGCAAGCGTCACGCGTTCGATTTTTGTCATTGTAGGCCTCACCGGGCCATCTTTGCCGCCAAAGAGGTCATCATAAATTCAAGTAAGAACGCTTGTTCATTGCGAGCCAACCATCGACCGAACACATAAAGGCATACCCCAAATACCCCCATAAATAGCGGGATGGCTGCCGACATTAAGTTTTCCTTCGATGCAACGCCGTGTATGTAGGCATTCCACCCCAATGGTGCTCCGATCCCTAAGACACAGGTCAACCAAAACGCCATGAACACTAGTACGAACGGGTGAACGCCAAAGCGAAGAATGATATGGCAGCCATTCCCATTAGCTTCAATGACGGCACGAACCTGCGTGCGGAATGAATTGCGGTAATTGATCCGCTTGTAACCGGAGAATTTGGAGCCATGGACACGCCCGATAACTGGCTTATCACCGAATAATTTCCAATACGAGTCGGTGTCCTGCTTCAGTCGGTCTAAACACTGGGCCGGTGGCAGTGGAGATTGCAGTTCTACCGAGGTGGAAAGTATTGCGCGGGCTATCCAGCCCGAAATTGGGGAAGTGTCAGTCCACATCTATTGCCCCTCAGCAGAACCGCCGCCAATAGCACATACCGGCATACTCCATCTGGATGAAAACGAGCAACTTGCCGATTCATGGTCAGGCGGCGTCCATTGACGTGATGGCAGTAAGCCGAACAGGAAGCACGCAAACAGCGCTTAGGCCTCGGCCATCTTTTACGCGCCGATGAATCCAAAGCTCCGACTTCAACCGACATAATGCGTATCCGGCGGATCATGGCAGCGGCGGCAGAGCGCAGCGTCGTTTACGACCAGATGCTCTCAGAATATGGGGTGCAGCGGCTCTTCGATTGCGGGGCACTGTATTTCGGGCTTCCCAGTGACTAGCTGTGCGCTGCGTCAACGCGGTGAAGGGATCGCTGCTTAGAGTATACCAATGAAAAGCGATGCGCTTCTCTTGATAGAGAGTCCTCAGTAAGTTCAATATCAGGCAGGGGACAGGAGGGGGTGGACGGGTGGATTTCACTTACCCAACGGCATTTGTTCTTGCCTTGTTGGCATCACTGGCAATAGCCAGCGTCACCGTTCTCATTTGTAAGTTGGGGAAAACTGAGGCTCCTAAAAGCTATCGCCGTTATACCATCCTATTGGTGGCGCTATTTGTTATCGCTGTTTCCCTGAGATGGTCGGAATGGAGGGACATCCTCCTGACAAGGTTCGGCTTGATGGATTTGGGATTCGTCCTTTTATTTACCCTTGGCGGAGCCTTTCTGGGAACACTTCCCCTTAAGGCAGTCGCGAAGCGAGTGACCGGGGCCGGTTAAGCGAGACCAGTCGGATGAAGCAGCATCTCATTGCCCTACTCGTCGTCGCGGCTTTGATGCCAATACCACTCTTGATTACCCAAGATCATTGGTGGGCATTTATCTTGGTCACTGCCGCGATCTTGGCGGCTCTGCGCCTGTTGTTTGGACCGCATTGGCCAAACTATGCGGGACTCAATGTGTCACCGGCACAAGCGCTATTGGCTATCGTGGCGTTCGCGCTGATAGCAATTGGAAGCAAAAGTCTTCTCTATCATGTCTATGAGACGGCGGGGCTCAGGGCGGATGCTCCGACAATAAGGGACCAATTCGGATTTCTCTTTCAAGCATTCAACGAAGAGGTCTTATTCCGCGCACTCATGATTGGTTTTATCATCCAATATGTGCGTTCGGTGCCTGTGATTTCATTTGGCTTGGCTTTCGTTTTCGCAGCGGCGCACTTTATGCTTTACCGGTTTGGCACCCTGCACATGGCACTGTCGTTGACGGCGTTGGCAACACTGTTCTTCGCTGGTGTGGCGTGGAACAACCTTTATTTGGCCTTTCGTCACATTGGTTTCTCCTGGGCAATACATGCCGGGTGGAACGTCGTTTGGCTGCCCGCAGCGTTTTATGATGTAACGACTAATGAGCGACTACGCGAGCCACGGGTTTTTGACCGGGTGTTGGGCTCGCCAATTATGATCGTGACGGCTTGCGCGATTGCGGTCCTGAGTTTTGTACTTGTTGCACGGCGACGTGATGCTCTTGGGCCAAATCCAGTTGGACAATTCCGAAGATAAGTATTGAAAAGCGTGTGGAATGCTTTGAATTCGTACGATGACTTCAAAGTCTACATAGACCGCTGGGGTCTCGTCCCTGACGGTAATTTGATCGTGACTCATTCGAGTAAGCTTCTCCCGGTTCGCCGGAATTGCGAACCAGCCATGCTCAAGATCGCCCTCGGACAAGAAGAGAAAAACGGCGCTAGCCTAATGATCTGGTGGAATGGGATTGGTGCTGCGCGTGTGCTAGAGCACGATGGCAACGCCATACTGCTTGAACGCGCGAGCGGCTGCCGTTCTCTCACGGACATGGTAGCTAACGAAAGAGACGACGAGGCGAGCCGCATCATTTGCGAGGTAGTCGCGAAGGTTCACTCGCATCGCCAATCCGCCGCACCGAAACTTGTCCCGCTGACAAGTTGGTTTCGAGCGCTCGATCAGATGGCATCGAGGGAAGGCGGCGCACTTGCCCGTTCCGCCGAGATTGCGAGAATGCTGCTCTCCGATCCGCGCGACGTTGTTGTGCTTCATGGGGACATTCACCACGCCAACATCCTCGATTTCGGAGCGCGAGGTTGGCTCGCCGTTGATCCGAAGGGGTTGGAGGGCGAACGAGGTTTCGACTACGCAAACCTGTTCTGTAATCCCAATCATTCCACGGCCACGGCTCCTCATCGGTTGGCACGGCAAGTCAATGTGGTCGCGGAGGCGGCGAAATTGGAACGTAGGCGCCTGTTCCAGTGGGTTGTTGCATGGGTGGGTCTTTCAGCCGCGTTCCTCATCGAGGATGGCGGGGAAGCCCATGTGAAGACGACTTTACAGATCGCGGATATTGCGGCGGCAGAACTTGACAGGAGTTAGCGCGCCGAAATGGTGCCTATGCGGGCGATTGAAGACAATCAGGCACGCCAGTAGCGGTACCGATACAGTTCTTCTGTAAAGCCAAGCCCTTCATATAGATTACAGGCAGGTTCATTGTTGGCTTGAACCTGAAGCACAGCAGAAGATGCGCCATTCCTTTTCGCCCAATTTATGAGCGCTCGAATCGTTCTCTTCGCGTAACCATTTCTCCGACGGTCGCTCCGCGTAGCTTACAACGGCATTCGCGCCGATCACTGAACGTGGTATTGACAATATCCTATATTTCGCTAAATAACGAATTATGAATCTGGTGTTCAAGGCTCTTTCGGACCCGACGCGGCGCCACATCCTGCAACTGCTGCGAAAGAAGCCCATGAATGCTGGCGAACTGGCCGAGCATTTCCCAATCGCCAAATCCACTCTCTCGGCCCACTTCGCCATCCTGCGCGAAGCCGACCTGATCCAGGCGAACAAGAGTGGCACCGTGATCACTTACATGCTCAAGGTCTCGGTGCTGGAGGAAGCTCTGCTGGCCTTCGCCGAAACCGTAGGCATCGGTATGCCCAAGCCCTTGCCGCTCAAGAGAGCCATGGGGAAAGCAAAATGATCGACCGTAGGGCACTCTGGATTTCCCTACTTGTCCTCGTCGCGATGATTGCCGCTGATTTCTGGCGGCTCAGCCTGCTGCCGGATTGGCACCACGTCCCTGCCGAAGGATCAGGCAACAGCCATACTTTTCCTGTGTTCATGCTTTTCCTCCCCGCCCTAGCGTTGCTGTTCACGATGGGGCTGCTTTTCACACGCAAATGGTTGAGGTCGGGCTCTGAGGAAGCGATGCAGCCCTGGCGTCGCTGGTACGGCCTGATGCTGCTATTCAATACCGCGATAACGGCTCTGGCGCAGGCTTTTACCCTCGCCCGTTCTCTGGGCGCACTGCAATCCATCAATCGGCTAACTCTTTCCCATAGCATGTTCGTAGTGACGGGCATCTTCCTAATGCTGATTGGCAACATGCTACCGAAGATGCCGTGGCTATCGGCGCGTTTCCGCCATTCCCAGCTCGACCCGTGGCAATGGAACCGGCATCTGCGTTTTGCAGGCAAGGTCGCGGTCGCCTTCGGGCTGTTCTTGGCAGTGGTAATGCCGCTGCTACCCCTGAACATGATTCGTCCCGCAGCCCTCGGCCTGACGCTGGCGGTTGTAGCGGTAAACTACTGGCATAAAGCCAAGGTGAAACGCGAACCGTCGCCGCAGTCGTGATGCCGCAAAAACACAATCACAAGAGCCGCGGTATGGCACTGGGCGGGCTTCCTGATGGCTTTGACAGTATCCCGCGTCCCAAAGCCATGCTGACGCGACCTCCGCACAAAAGGGCCATGGGGAAAGCAAGATGATCGACCGCAACGCTCTCCGGATCACAGGCTTAATCCTTTTTGTCATGATCGCCGCTGGGTTCTGGCGTTTGAGCCTGCTACCGGACTGGACGCATATGCCGGTCATGGGTCCGAGAGGGCCCCGCACAGTAAGCGGTCTCACTATTTTTATTCCATCGGGGTGCCTGCTCCTCGTCGCCGCGTTTCTTTTTGTGCGCAAATGGTTGTTTTCGGGTCCGGCAGACGCGGTCAAATCGTGGCAACGCTGGAGTGGGTTTCTCTTGATCGCCTATTGCGCAATCTGCGCTCTGCTGCAGGCTTTCATGATCGCTGGCTCTCTCCATCTGATCCAGATTCCAAGAATGATTATTGCGCGCGCAGTGTGGGTTTTAGCGGGGCTCCTGATAATTGTACTGGGCAATGCAATACCGAAGTTGCCTTGGCTCTCAAGCCAGTTCCGCCTTCTTCAACTCGATCCATGGCAATGGGCGCGACACTTGCGCTTGATGGGTAAAGTGCTAGTAGGCATGGGAGCGTTTATCGTCATTGGCGGCCTCCTGCTGTCTCCGACGATGTTTTTTGTTTTCATAGTGTGTCTCTGGTTTGCCGGTCTGGCAGCAAGCCTTTGGTATAGAGCTAAGCTTCGGCACGAACCGTCGCCATAATGATGGCTCACCGCATGTGAGCCGCATCTTAAGCGGTGCTGTCGCCTCATGATTGCACCAGCGGTAATGAGCCAAAGCGGTCATCGCGAAGCGCCGTTGAATAGTGCATTTCAACCAAAATGCACTATGAGCGTGCAAATCACTCAATGGCGCCAATAGCTTGCGCGGGATATTTTGAATGGCTGGATGACCTTTTTGATCGCAGTCGGTGCTTCGACCGAGATTGCGGCGGGCATTTCCGATGCCAATCGATCATTTATCCCTGAGGGGGAGAGATATAATGACGGCGGGGAAGTTGACGCTTTTTGCCATCACATTAACAACCGAGAAAAATTGAGAGCTAGCGCATCAAGATTCGCATATGGAGGGTTTCCCTTTGTGCGTTCCGCCAAAAGTTGCAGTCCAAATTATGGGGCTGCATGAATCTCATGGCCCTGATCCTACCTGGGCAGCAGAATGTCGCTGTATATCCTGAAAGTCAGACTAAGTTTTTTGCCACCGTGGTTGCGGCCCAGATCAGCTTCGACAGCGATGTGAGCGGGCACACGATTCAACTGGTGTTGCACCAGAATGGGTTTGAACAGGTTGCCCCACGGATGAGCGCGGATGAGGCGCTTAGGCTGGAAGCTACGTTGGCCTCGCGCGTGAGTAGTAACACACCCAGCCCGGGGACAGAGGCGTCGTTACGCCGCTATATCGACTCCCTCGAAAAGGGATCGCCAAATTATGAAAAAATGGCGCCAGGTCTCGCCCAAACTGTTCACCAACAGTTACCGGGCATATTGCAATACATTCGCCAATGCGGCTCGCTCAAAAGTATAACGTTCGAGAGGGTAGGGCCGAACGGAACGGACGAATACGACGTGGTGTTCGAGCATGGCCGCGCGGATTGGTTCGTTGGGCCCCTGGCCCCGGATGGCAAGGTAAGTGAACGCGGTTTTCAACCTCGCACCTGACATCGGGTTTTTGAAACTCGTAGAAGGACCGCCATGCGGCACATTCTTCTCGCAAGGCAACCCCGTAAATCTCGACCGGGCATGACGCTCGCTTTTATGGCCAGTACGGCGCTTCTGATCGCAGCCCCGGCATTCGGCCAAGCCCCTGCGGGTGAGGACGCACCTGGCCCCGCCGGGTCAACATCGGGCCTTACTTCCGATCCCGAGCAGGCAATCAGAAATGCCCTGCATCACCAGATCGAAGCCATTTTAGCGAGCCAGCCGGACTATGAGGCGCTGACGCCAGATACAGCCGTCACATTTCGCAGCTCGATCGAGCCGATCCAGACAAAACTCAGCCAATGGGGCAAACTGGAAATCGTGAACCCATATCCGGCCCTGAGGAGTGGCTGGTATGTGTACCAAGTCGTGTTCGACAATGCTTTGGTTGAGTGGGCAGTCAAACCTCTGGACGCGCAAGGGAAGATTACCGGGCTTGCGTTCAAGACACTGTCGCTCTGGTCTGCGTCGAACCGCAAGAGTCCGAGTCCGGGAACAGAGGATTTCTTGAGGCGACATATCGAGTCCCTGGAAAATGGGAGGCCAAATTACCAAGAGATGACGCCCGGTCTGGCTCGAGCAGTTCATCAACAATTGCCTGGCGCTCTGAATAACATAAGACAGTGGGGCGCGCTCAAAAGCATAACGTTTCTGACGGTCGAACC